>NZ_JVIQ01000005.1:0-45744 GCF_001072745.1 Streptococcus sp. 400_SSPC
AATTATGTTTCAGGCACTCGGAATTATTGAGACCTTAGGCTCAATAATTAGTCATGGAACTTCGACGAAGTTCGCTGACGTCCCTACTCACCTAAGGAAAGTTTTTTTAGAAGACTTTATCTTCAATTTGAAAGGAATGGTCACCCATTCCCTTCTAATTTATTCTGTTAGGATTTATTGATGATTCCAAACTCTTCTTGCTTGCGCTGTTCCTTTGTCTTTTTATGATTTTCATACAAGGCCGCGAGGAATTTCACGATCTCTTTACCGATCGAATAAACCGGAATCGCCACAACCATCCCAATCACACCATAGATGTTACTGGATAAGAGCAAGAGGACCATGATGGTAATGGGATGCACCTTCATCACTCCTCCCACAATCCGAGGGTAGAGGATATTTCCGTCAATCTGTTGGACGATGAGCATGAAGATAACCGCTTTGATCATCATATTGAAATCCGTGAAGGCATAGGTAACCACCATAGGAATCAAGCCAATCGTCGGTCCAATATAGGGAATGAGGTTGGCCAAGGCTGAGAAAATGGCAAAGACCAAGGCATACTTCAAACCGATAAAACTGTAGCCAATAAAGGCTAAAGTCCCGATGATTAAAGCATCGATAGAAATCCCACTAATATAGCGAGAAACTGTTTGGTTGAGACTCACTAAGAGAGAGGTAATATTACGCCGGTCATTTTTTAGGATAGTCCGCTCTAACATCGGTAGCAGTTTTTTCCCATCAATCAAGAAGTATACCAAGAATATCGGTGTCATCACCAAAATGAAGAGTGTATTGACAATCGTTGACACCACACTACCTAAACTATTGGTCACACTGTTTAAGATATTTTGTAGAATATCCACATAAGACAGGTTTAACTGCTGAATGGTTGATTGAATATTGATACTCTGAAAGGCCGGATTTTTCGATAACTTCGTCACAAAACTTTGCACTTCCCAATACAAACCTTGGGTTGAATTAATCAAGCTTGTCAACTGGTTGATCAAAATAGGCAGGATATAAACAATCCCATAAATAATCAATCCAAAAAGGGTTACCAGAGTTAATAGAATGCCCCAAATTCGATTCAGATGAAATTTCTTTTCCAAAAACTCTACGATTGGATTGGTGATATAGTACAAGAAACCAGCAATCAAAAATGGAAGAATAATGGTATTCAGAACGGATACAAAGGGAGAGATCAGACTTCCCATACTTCCCCAAATATAGAATATAATCGTTAATAATAGGACTTCACACGTCCAGAAAAATAATTTACTTTTATGAAACATCCCTTTCCTCCTATCTGCTATTTTATCATATTTATGGTAAAATAGAGAATATTTTTATGAAGGTTAAAAAGATGAAAGAAAGCTTAATTGAACTGAAAGACGTCACTCTCAGAAAAGAAGAAAAAAATCTCCTTTCCCGTTTGAATTGGACCGTCAATAAGGAGGAAACCTGGGCCATCCTTGGACTGAATGGTGCTGGCAAATCGACCCTACTCCGTCTCCTAATGGCGGAATATTGGAAAACGGAAGGGGAGGTTTCTGTCCTTGGAACACAATTTGGACAAGGGGGCATTCCGGAGCTCCGCAAGCGAATCGGGGTGGTCAGTTCCTTTATTTCTGAGCGCATCCCTGAATCTCTATCCCCAGAAGAAATCGTCCTCACAGGGAAATACAAGAGTAGCATTCTCTATACAGCTTATGGAGAAAAAGAACTCGAGGAAGCACGATCCATGCTGCGTCGCATCGGTGCTGCTTCTTTGATTGGGCGAAAATACCGGACCCTCTCTCAAGGGGAAAAACAGACGATTCTTATTGCCCGAAGTCTCATGGAAGAACCCGATCTTCTCATCTTTGACGAAGCCTCCAGTGGGCTTGACTTATTTGCTCGGGAAGCGATCTTTCAGCTGATCCAACAGATCAAGCAGATGGAAAAGGCGCCGACCATTCTCTTTGTCACCCACCATGCAGAGGAAATCACCAAGTCCTTTAGCCATGTCCTTCTCCTCAAGGAGGGACAAAGTTTTGCCCAAGGGCCTAAGGAGGAAATTCTCACTCAAGAAACGCTATCAGCTTTCTATGGAGGAAAGGTCCAGCTGATTCCAATCGGGGAAGAACGCTATTATATCCAGCCAGAGCATTAAAAAGAACCTACTAAGATACAAAACAAAGAGATTGGGACAAGCGTCGCCAATCTCTTTTCTTTTATTAAGGCGGAAACTCACTTTTACCGATTCCGAGCATAATTGATCATGTCATAAGGAAGAGTATTGGCACTTTCTCTTAAGGAATAGTTTTCCAATTCGTTGACATTTTGGCGCATGCGACGCGCATACTTGGCCGAAATCAAGTGCTGCTCCTCATATTCGAAAATCAATTTTCTTTCTAAGTAATAGCCTCTTAGCATCTCGTCAATATTATTAGGCTTGATGCGATTGATAACCCGCTCTACAAAAGCACCACTGGTAATCAACGATGTTTCTCGCAGACGAGATTCTTGAAGGAAGGAAATCAAGGTACTCCGATAAATCCCTTTTAGGTTTTCCAAACTCTCGATAATGATTTCCGTATTGGCCAGATACAAGGCAGCAATCTGGTCATAGTCGATGGCTTCAAGCTTGTAATTCTCTCCGTTTTTCCATGCCCGAATACCGGAACCAAAGGTCACAAGCTCGTGCAACAGCAGGCGGAGCAGGCGGAAGAGCACCAAGAAATAATAGGTCAGGCGCGATGATAGATTGCGGTTGACCTTCTGCTCCATGGCCCGAAGATAACGTTGATAGACATGGTAACTTCTATCTCGAATCTTTCCTTCTTCATAAGCCTGTTCCAAACCATCATTCTCAATACTGAGTATAAGGAGTTTTAGTTGTTCCCAGTCTCTTTGGGTCGCTTTATCCTCCTGACTGAGAATCATATTTTCTATCCGCCCATGATAATTATCAATCGCAGCATAGAGAGGTCCCTTCTGCTTGGTCACCGTCAAGTCTTTCTCCAATAGCATGACGACATCATTCAAGATAGCAATATGCATCAAATGATCATTGGATTCCTCTTTGTCCTCGGATAGTTTTGGTAGGACGAGAAGTCCGATTAAGAAACTACACAAGGTGACCCCTGCTACTAAAAACAAGAGAACTGGATATTCTGCTTCTAGATGCGTCGGTATCAAGAGAATGGTCGCGATGGACACTGTTCCTTTGACCCCTGAAAAGGTCAACAAGAGGGCATCTTTTAGATACTTATCAATGGATTTTTTCAATCGGAAACCCCTATACCAGTAAAATCCATACACCATCAAAAAGCGAATCAGGAACAAGAGCCCCGTCAATAAGAGAACAGTCACAATCAAGAGCAGATTGTTGTAAAAGGGAGTCCTCAAAATTGGCTCAGAAATCATCTCCAGCTCCATCCCCAAGAGGACAAAGACAGACCCATTGAGGACAAAATTGACTGTATTCCATACCGTATGCGTGACCGTATCCACCTTGGCTTCTAGTAGGGTAATTTTCTTAAAACGACTAGCCTTTAGGATCCCAGCCACGACAACCGCAATAATCCCTGATACATGGATCTCTTCTGCGATAAAGAAGGTCAGTAAGGGGAGACTCAATTCTAAAATGAGTTCACTGGCAATATCCGTTGCCCGAACACTGAGCAGTAATTTTTGAAGCCCACGGTTGACAGCAGCTGTCACAATCCCGACCGCAAACCCTCCTAAAATAGAGATGACCAAGTCCCAACTAGCTTGGCCCAAGGAAAAGACTCCAGTGGTCCATGCAGCTAGGGCCACACGAAAGGCCACCAAGCCTGAAGCATCGTTGAGCAAGCCCTCTCCTTTTAGAATATTGGAGATTCGTTTTGGAAAGGTAAAGCGTTCCGAAAGGGAGGCAAAAGCCACCAAATCAGTCGGCCCGAGCGCTGCCCCTACTGCCATACAGGCTGCTAGTGGAATTCCTAACCACAAGAGATGGGCCAACCACCCCAAGCTAAGGGTCGAAATAAAAATAACCGGGAAGATTAAAAAGGCGATAATGCGCCAGTGCTTCAGAATCGAGGTAATGTCTGCTTCTTCTGCTTCTCGAAAGAGCAATGGTCCAATAACCAAGGCCAAAAATAGCTCGGTATCTAAGTGGTACTCCGAATTGGGTAAGAGAAAGCCAATCCCAATCCCCAATAATATCTGGATCAAAGGGAGGGGTAAAGTCGGAATCAACTTATTGGTCGCATTGGAGACAATCAGGATCAAGGAAAAGACAATGGCGTATACAAGAATCTCCATCCCTTATCCTCCTGATCGTTGGTTACAACAGTCCTCAAAGAGTTGCTTTTGTTCTTGGATCTTTTGATCAATCTTTGTCAGATCCTTGTGCTCAATTTTCTTCTGGCAACGTTCCATTTCAAGAGAAACCAGCTTCTTCTTGATTTTGATCATCTTTTTGCTCATCCGTGCTTCATCTAAAAAACCAACGGCACGTTCATGAGAGGTGGACTCCACAAAATCGTGGCGAAGAGCATCAATTTTATTTTTTAAAAATTCTTTATCCATGACGGTAACTTTCTAATTTTTCGATCATGACCAAAAATGGGGGATGGTTGATCTGGTTCAGGGTCCGGTAAGTAGTGACCGTAAATTCTTGTTGAGGAAGTTGGGAGACAAACTCCAAGACAGCATCTTTTTCTAGGTCCCCACCCTCATGACCATAATAGATCATAATGGCTATTCGCCCTCCCTTGATCAAGCGGTGACAGAGTTTATCAATGGCTTGAATCGTTGTTTTAGGCTGGGTAATAATCGACTTGTCTGCTGAAGGAAGATAGCCTAAGTTGAAGATAGCCGCCTTGACCTGGTTTACATAGTGATCTACTTCTTCATGCCCCTTTAAAAGAAGATGGGCATTGGAAAGTCCTGCTTCTTCCAAGCGCTTTTGCGTATGGACCAAGGCCTGTTCTTGAATATCAAATGCATAGACTTCTTTGGCTAATTTCGCCAAGAAAAGGGTATCATGCCCATTTCCCATGGTCGCATCAACCACAGTATCTTGATCTGTAATGATCTCCCTAAGAAAATCATGGGCCATCTCTAATGGTCGCAACATGCTACTCCTCCTATTTTCCTACTTTACAGCCTTGAACACTTCCACGACGACGCATCTCAGCTTCAATGGCATTCAGTACTTCCCACTTATTGAGACTCCACATCGGTCCTATCAACATTTCGCGTGGAGCATCTCCTGTAATCCGGTGGATGACGATCTCCTTGGGAATGATCTCTAGTTGGTCACAGATGACCGACACGTATTCTTCCTGACTCATCAATTGCAATCGCCCTTCATGGTAGTCTCGTTGCATCCGGGTATTGGTCATGAGATGGAGCAGATGCAATTTAATGCCCTGGATATCGTTGTCTGTTACACAACGGCGGACATTCTCCACCATCATCTCATGCGTCTCCCCAGGAAGACCGTTGATTAAGTGTGAAACAATCTCTGCCTTAGGGACCTGTTGGCGAATCCGCTTCACCGTTTCCACATAGAGTTCATAGCTATGGGCTCGGTTGATCAATTCAGATGTCGTTTCATAGGTCGTCTGCAAACCCAGCTCAATAGTCACATGCATGCGCTCTGTCAATTCTGCTAGATAGGCCAACGTTTCATCCGGCAAGCAGTCTGGTCGTGTCCCGATGTTAATCCCTACGACACCCGGTTCATTGATGGCTTGCTCATAGCGCTCCCGAATGACATCGACGGATTCATGCGTATTAGTGAAATTTTGAAAATAGACCAAATACTTTTTGACATCGGGCCATTTGCGGTGCATAAAATCAATTTCTTTGTAAAACTGATCCCGAATAGGGGCGTCTGGTGCTACGATGGCGTCCCCAGAGCCAGAAACTGTACAAAAAGTACAGCCCCCACGAGCAACAGTTCCATCACGATTGGGACAGTCAAAGCCCGCATCGATTGGGACTTTAAAGGTCTTTTCTCCAAATAAGGTTCGGTAATAATCATTTAAGGTCGTATAGGATTTCATACCCCTCATTATAGCAAAAAAGCAGAGTGAACTCAAAGTTGAGTCTCCTCTGCTTTCCATTTGTATTTCTTAAGATCCACACAACCGTTGGATTTGCATTCCACCCCTTCTGCCCAGAGAAGCGTGCCTTGCTCTTCCCAATCAGGAGCCAGGCGACCAGTAGAGGTCACGACCCGATGACAGGGATAGGTCACAGCTTTAGTAGAAGTGGCCAAGACCTTGCCGACCTGGCGAGCATGGCGAGGATAGCCAATGAGTTGGGCAATTTGACCATAGGTGGCCACACATCCCAGGGGAATCTGAGCAACGACTTTTAGGACCTTTTCTTCAAATAAATCGTTCATGCTTTACTTCTGCTTACTCTTAAAGCGCCATTCAAAACGCAAACGGTCGTAATAAGGAAAGACCATTTGCAAAAGACCAAATCCCAAAAGCATACTTCCTGTGACGTCTGTCGGGTAATGAACCCCAACATAGACACGAGATACAACGATGGTCGCCATACAAAGGAAGAGGGCAAGCTGAGCTAGGACTTTCCCAACTTGAGAGGTCATCCGTTGCCCTACCACAATGATCAAACTACCGAAGACCAGGGTGGCTGCCAAGGAGTGGCCACTTGGAAAAGAATAGCCCCCTTCTTGGACCAAATGTTGAAGTGCTGGTCGTGGGCGTAAATAGATGTGTTTCAGGATTACCACGAGTAATCCAGTTGTAACCAAACTCCCGGTGAGGAGGAGGGCCTCCGTATACCATTTCTTCCAGACAAAGAAGAGGACAATGACGCCAACCCAGGATGCAACAACGGGTGTGTTCATCAGCACTGTTACACGGGTAAAGAAGGCTGTCAAATAGGCTGGTAAATCCCCGCGAATAGCCGATTGAATCGGTTGATCGATTCCGACTAAATTTTCCGGATAAAATTTGACTACATAGCCCAGAATCATAAATAACAAAAGGGCAAAAGAGCCCTTTAAAAAATGAGATTGTTTATTTTTCATAGATTTTAAGTAGGGGCTGTACGACGGTATATACCATCCAGAAGGTTACAGCCCAAATCAGTCCTTCTATTAGATTAAAGGGAACAACCATACTGAGAAGATACTTTTCAACTCCGACCATCTTTGCGATGTCAAAACCAACAAATTTGGCATAGAGAGGGATGGCATAATAGTAATTGACCAGCAGCATGGAAATGGTTAAACCAATGGTCCCAACTAGACTAGCAATTACAAACCGAACCTGGCTTTTCTTCTTATTCCAAATGACTGCAAATGCTAAGACAAAGACTAAGACACCAATGATATTAATCGGTAAGCCAACCAAGGTCTCAGCTCCTCGACCATTCAAAACCAACTTGAGAACAGATCGAATCAAAACCACCACAACTGAGCTCTTCAAATCTAATAGAACTAAGGCGAGTAAGATTGGGATCGTACTAAAGTCAACCTTTAAAAAATCAATCCCTATTGATAGTTGATAAAACATCAATAGAAAAGAAAGTGCAGATAAAACAGCCACTAGGGTCAGTTTACGAGTATTTGTCATCACAGGTTCCTCCAATTTTTACTAAAATTAGAAGAAGTTGGAAAGATTCCCTTAACCTTATTCTATTTCAATCGTTTTAAAGAAAACTTAAACAGTTCCTTGGTACTTGATTAAAAAAGCCCTGATGCTACAAGAAAAAAGCACAAAGACTGATTTCTTATAAAATCAACAAAATTTCCATCAAGTCCATCGTCAAAAAGAACAGGTTTGTTCCTCTCTCGTCTTCTCCCATCCAGACTATACTGTCGGTTGTGGAATCACACCACATCAGCTTGCGCTCGCGGACTTCTTTTAGAGTATGGAAATGGATATTTTTCTTTTAGACGAGGCGACAAGCTCTAGGCATAACTTCTAGTTAGGCAAAGCTTGGCAACAAAGTAGAAAAGGAAAAGAACGTTTCCTAGTAAAAGTCACCGCCGGTCGGGAATTACACCCTGCCCTGAAGACTCCTTAATCATAACAAAAAACACCTGCTATTGCAAGTGTTTTGTAATATCAAAAGTTACAACGAAACTCCTTTTGCAAAGAGCCTCTTCCTACTTCAACTTATCTCCCTCATACTGATGGACCAGCTCTAAGCCTGCAAACTCCTGTTGTCTGAGGGCTTCGTAGACAATCATACAAACTGTATTGGAGACATTCAAGCTTCGAACATGCTCATCATTCATCGGAATCCGAATCGCCTTTTCAGCATGAAGCCGCATAAAATCCTCCGGTAAGCCTTTGTCCTCACGACCAAAAATGAAATAATGTTCTGCATCATCATTGTAATCTACATCTGAATAGGTCTGGTCAGCAAATTTTGAAACCAGGTGGACCTTTCCTCCAGCTGCAGCCTCCATAAATTCATCCAAGCTGTCGTAAAAGCGAACATCTAACTTATCCCAATAATCCAGTCCCGCACGTTTCATCTTCCGATCATCGATAGGAAAAGCCATGGGCCGAATGATGTGAAGGGGGGCATTGGTAGCTGCACAAGTACGAGCGATGTTCCCTGTGTTTTGGGGAATTTGAGGTTGATAGAGAACTACATGGTTTTTCGATTTGGTTTCTGTATAAGCTAATTCTTCAATATTCATCACGATCTCATTTCTGGCAAAAAAATAGCCACACTGCCCGGAGTCAAGCTCAGCAAACAGCGTGGTTACGACTTCATTAACTTAACTCACAACAGGTTTGAGGTAAATCAATGAGGTTACTGTATCAGTATACCACTTTCATGCCTCCTGTCAACTATTTCGACAAAAAAATTTCACTTTTTTACATTCTCTTTCATGTAGTTTAGAGAATCTGGCTCTTTATGCCCTATTTCCACCATTAAGAGGTGATTTTTTTTTGAAAATAGAGTAAGATAGAATCATACTTTGGAGGAAATATTCATGAAAATTATTGTAGTTGGAGGCGGTAAAGTCGGAACAGCGCTCTGTCGTTCCCTCGTCGCAGAAAATCACGATGTCATCTTGATTGAACAAGATGAAGCCGTCGTTAATCATATTACCAAACGCTACGATATCATTGGTATTGTTGGAAATGGTGCCAACTTTAAGATTCTCGAACAAGCAGATGTAGCCGACTGTGACATCTTTGTCGCCCTAACAGAGCAAGACGAAGTCAATATGGTATCTGCCGTCTTAGCCAAAAAAATGGGAGCCAAAGAAACCATTGTCCGGGTCCGCAATCCGGAATACTCAAATTCCTATTTTAAAGAGAAAAATATTCTCGGCTTCTCTCTAGTTGTCAATCCTGAGCTTCTTGCTGCCCGCTACATTGCTAATAGCATTGACTTCCCAAATGCCTTATCTGTTGAGCACTTCGCTGGTGGGCGAGTGGCCTTCATGGAGTTCAAAATCAAGGAGGAAAGCCCGCTCTGCCAGATGACTCTTTCTCAATTCAGAAAGAAATACGGAAACATCATTATCTGTGCTATCGAACGGCAAGGTCAGTTAACGATTCCAGATGGCGACTTCACTTTACAAGCCTTTGATAAGATTTTTATGACTGGAAATCGAGTGGAGATCGTAGACTTCCACAATAGCATTCGACCGCAAGTTGTTAAAAGCCTGCTTCTGATCGGAGCTGGCAAGATTTCCTACTATCTCCTAAATATTTTGGAAAATAGCAAACGGAAGATCGACTTAAAAGTCATTGAAATCGATCAAAAACGGGCAGAATGGTTTAGTCAAGAATTCCCTGATCTATATGTTATCCAGGGAGATGGGACATCAAAAGATATTCTAATGGAAGAGCGCGCCGGTAACTTTGATGCTGTGGCGACTCTAACAGGGGTCGATGAAGAAAACATTATCGCTTCTATGTTCCTAAATAGTGTAGGTGTTCAAAAGAATATTACCAAGGTCAACCGAACCAGCCTACTGGAAATTATTGATCGGCAAGATTTTTCAAGTATTGTGACACCCAAAGGAATTGCGGTGGATACCATCATGCACTTCATTCGTGGTCGCTATAATGCCCGCTATTCAAATCTTGAAGCCTTGCACCACGTCGCCAACGGTCAAATCGAGACCCTTCAATTCCAGATTCGCGAAGAAAACAAAATGACGGGCAAACCTTTGGCACAACTGAAATTGAAAAAAGGTGTTCTCATCGCAGCCATTATTCGAAACGGGAAAGCTATTTTCCCAACTGGGGATGACCATCTTTTGATAGGGGATCGCATTATCGTTACTACCCTAATCAGCAACATCACTAAAATCTATGATTTGTTAGAGGGGTAAGCCATGAACAAAAGTATGATTCGCTACCTTTTAGCAAAACTCCTTTTGATTGAAGCCATGTTGCTCTGTGTGCCGATTGTGGTTGCACTTCTCAATCTAAAGAACGATTTTGTTGTCAAGGATAGCCCGACTGTCTTTATCTCCCTATTTGCAACCATTGCCATCCTCCTTGTATTGGGAGGGATTGGTTCCTTTTTCAAACCCAAAGATTTTCACATCTATGCCAAGGAAGGCGTTCTGATTGTGGCTTTGTGTTGGATCCTCTGGTCCTTCTTTGGTGCTCTTCCTTTTGTCTTTTCAGGACAAATCCCAAACATCATTGATGCATTTTTCGAAGTTAGCTCTGGTTTTACGACTACAGGGGCAACCATTTTAAATGACGTCTCCGTCCTCAGTCCTTCCCTTCTTTTCTGGCGTAGTTTCACTCACTTAATCGGAGGGATGGGGGTGCTGGTCTTTGCCCTAGCTATTATGGACAATAACAAGAACAGCCACCTCGAAGTGATGAAAGCAGAAGTGCCTGGTCCCGTATTTGGTAAAATTGTATCCAAATTGAAGAACACAGCTCAAATCCTTTATTACCTCTATTTGGCCCTCTTCTTCCTCTTCGTCGTGATCTACTTCTGTGCTGGCATGCCTCTTTATGATAGCTTTATCATTGCTATGGGGACTGCTGGTACTGGTGGGTTCACCGTCTTCAATGACGGGATTGCTCACTACCATTCGACCCTCATCACCTATTTGGTCAGCTTTGGAGTCTTGGTCTTTGGGGTCAATTTTAACCTTTATTACTACATCATGCTTCGCAAGTTCAAAGCCTTCTTCGGTGATGAAGAACTTCGCACCTACCTGATGATTGTCGGGGTTTCTTCCCTTCTGATTGCCTGCAACATTTTCCATCTCTATCATAATTTTGCAGATAGTTTTGAAATGTCCTTTTTCCAAGTCTCCAATGTCATTACCACGACTGGATTTGGTTTTGGCAATACTGTTGATTGGCCGCTCTTTTCTCAGTTCCTCCTTCTCATGCTCATGGTGGTTGGTGGATCCGCAGGATCAACGGCCGGTGGACTAAAAGTGATTCGCTGCTTAATTCTAGCTCGGATCGGGAAGAATCAAATTCGTTCGACTCTCTCACCCAACCGGGTGATGACCCTACATGTGAATGGCACTGCCTTGGATAAGGACACCCAGCACAAAATCTTAAAATATTTCGTAGTCTATACCTTGATTACGATCGCCCTCATTGCGGTTGTCAGCTTTGACAGCAACAATTTTATGACGGTTGTCAGTGCAGTCTTTAGTTGCTTTAACAATATCGGACCGATGATTGGGACAACGGATACCTTCGCTATCTTTAGCCCCATCTCTAAATTCTTACTATCAATTGCCATGATTGCAGGACGGTTAGAGATCTACCCGATGTTACTACTCTTTATGCCTCGCACCTGGTCAGATCGCTAAAAACAAAAAGTTTTGGAGAATTTCCAAAACTTTTTTCTTTGCTCTGAGTATGACTTCTTATAGAAGTTTGCTCTAACTTAATTTTCGCTTTTCTCTTCTTCTAGGTGGCTTCTCAGACTGAAATGATCTGGAACTGGATCTACTCCAGTCTTGCTCCAGGGATGGCAACGAAGAATCCGGGCAAGCCCCATCAGAATCCCTTTTAAACCATGCCGTTCAATTGCCTGGATCATATAGTTGGAACAGGTAGGACTATAGCGACAGGAAGGTGGAAAGAGGGGAGAAAGAAGGCGTTGATAGAGACGAACAAGGCCAATCGCACATTTCTTCATTATTTTTTCGTCTTTGTCACTGCAAGGGTATGCAATTGGCTAATTTCTTTTTTATTGAGACGGCGGTATTCACCAGGACGAAGTCCAGAAACGTCTAGATTTCCAAATTGGGTCCGGGACAATTTATCCACCAAGAGGCCAACGGCTTCAAACATCTTTTTGACTTGGTGATTGCGTCCTTCATGGATGGTCAATTGGACAACTGAGCGATTCTTTTCTGGGTCAACTTTAAGAATCTCATAGGTTGCTGGCTTGGTCTTTTTGCCATCGATGGTCACACCACGAGTCAAGGGACGCAAGTTTTCTTTGTTCGCCAATCCCTTCACGCGCGCAACATAAACCTTATCAATCTCATTACGCGGGTGGATCATTTCATCCGTAAAATCACCATCATTGGTCAAAATCAGGACACCAGAAGTATCCCAGTCCAAACGACCGACAGGATAAATCCGTTCCTTGACTTGCGGTAACAAATCAATAACAGTTGGTCTCCCTTTATCGTCTGATACACTGGAGATGACCCCTCTTGGTTTATTTAAGAGGTAGTATACCTTCTCCTCGTTGTATATTGGTTGACCTTCTACTTCTACCTTGTCTCCAGACTTGATCGTCGTCGCCAATTCACGGACCACTTGGCCATTTACAGTGACAAGGCCTTGCTTAATCAATTCCTCTGCTTTGCGGCGGCTTGCGACACCAGCATGAGCAATATATTTGTTAATTCTCATCAATTTCCTCAGTTCTTTCTGTAAATAATTGGCTTTCTTGACCGATTAACTCAGTCTCTTCAACAATTGGTAGCTCGTCTAGATGGTTTATCCCCATGTAATCCAAAAAGTAATCTGTCGTCACATAGAGATTGGGTCTCCCAATGACTTCTTTCTTCCCATCTTCTCGAATCAACTCAAAAGAAAGTAATTTTGAAATAGCCCCACTAGAGTTCACCCCTCGAATATCATCGACTTCAATCCGAGTAATCGGCTGTTTATAGGCAATGATGGAGAGAGTTTCCAAGGCGGCACGAGAGAGGCTTTGATTCATTGGTGACTTTGAATACTCACGTAACAGCTCTGCATATTGGGACTTGGTCACTAATTTATAGGTTGACGCTGTCTCTAATAAGGCCATACTAGAATCTTGATCCTGCTCATATTTCTGGGCCAATTTTTCTAAACTTTGAATCACCCCTGTGGGAGGAAGGGATAAGAGATCGGCAATCTGTCTCACCGTCAAACCATCTTCTCCTGCAACAAACAAGAGGGCCTCCATCTCTGCAATTTTACTCATTCTTTAATCCTACTAAAATAATATCTCCAAATGGTTCTTCCTGAAGAGCCTCAACTTCTTGTACTTTAATTAATTCCAATGTCGCCAAAAAGACTGTAATTAGTTCATTCACATCCTTGGCTTCCTCAAAAATATCTTGTAGCAAGATTCTCTTACCAGGTTGACACAACTGACGAACAACATTCATCAAGTCTTCAATTTTATACTCGTCTCGAACAATGGTCGTATGATTTTGTCGAAATTCTTCCTTCTTTTTCGTTAGCAATTTTGAAAAGGCCAAGAAAAGATCTATCGTGGTCTTGTCATGGACCAATTCAGCATCATCATAGACTAATTCCGTTTTGGGTTTTGAAAAGTACTGGGCTCTCTCCTCGTGTTGAAGGGCCATCTTTTCACCCAATAGTTTAAACTTCCGGTACTCTTCGATTTGAGATAGGAGATCCTGCTCCAAATCTTCTTCATCCGTTGCTTGCTCCGCAATTTTTGGAAGGAGACGCCGACTCTTAATTAAGGTCAACTGACTGGCCATCAGCATGTATTCACCAGCAACCTCAAGCCGCATGGCTTGAAGGGTCGTTAGATAGGCCAAGTACTGCTCGATCACCTCAATCAGAGGAACCTCATAAATATCCATTTGGTATTTTGAAACGAGGTGTAAGAGAAGATCCAAGGGACCTTCAAAATCCTTTATTTTAATATCCATTACTTATACTTTTCTAAGGTAACAAGAGTTTTTAAACCGAGCTCGCGGGCGATGCTAAACAGATCCATCCCCTGTTCTCTTTGTTTTAAAATGTATTGTTCCCGTAAGGATTGTGCCGAAAGATTCTCAAACCCTTTTTCCAATAGGAAGGACTCTAATTGACGGAAGCCCCACTGACGCGAGTAGGCCTTGCCCTTGTTATCAAATAAATAAGTCCCCGTCATCAAATCCGTCAACTCTCCTAGAAGAGCATCCGGAATACGCAAGACCCGTTTTTGTCCTTCTTTTCCTACGCGTAAAACCTGAAAATCGAGCTCGATATCAACGATTTTCAACTGAAGAATTTCACTAGGCAACAAGCCCATCTCGACAATCAATAGAGCAATCAAGCGACCTTGGGATAGCTCTGACCCTTCCCACAAGAGGGATAAGTCCAATAGTTCTTGATCGTGGCTTTTCGGCACAGAGACTTTTGGAAGAACTAAGCGATGGTAATCCTCAATAACTTGATGTTGATAAAGATAAAACAAAAATTGGTTGACGGCTGAAAGCTTCCGTTTTTGAACAGCTGGTTTAAAATCTTTAATCGAAGCTTGATAAATTCGAAGATTGGTATCTGAGACATGGTTATGAACAGTATCCACGAACTGATCCAAATCATAAGAATAAGCCGTCTGTGAATTTTCACTTAAGTCTTTTTCTTTGATAAAACTAGCTATGTATTCTTTCATTTTTTCCTCATCTCATATTCGTGTGAGAAATTGTGCATGAGGGAGTTGATGGCTTTTAAAATGGATTTTCGAGTGATGATTCCTTCAAAGACTCCATCCTCTGAAACAACCGGTAGAAAGGATTCCTCTACCAATTTATGCAAGACTTCCGTCACAGTATAGTCTTTTCCAAGGCTCTCCCCATCCGTTTTTGTCATATGAACGATGTCCATGGATGAAAAGACTTCATCAGAATAATCATGTTTCATTTGGTAAGAAAGAATATCTGTTAAAGAAATCGTCCCTACGTATTTCATTTGATCGGTCACAACAGGAACGCGAGTGTAGCTAATTTGACTCAGCACCAAGATGGCATGATCCACATTATGCGTATCAATCAAGACAGCCAAATTGCGCGCTGGAGTCAAAAAAGTCTTTTCTTCTCGGAGAATAAACTCCTCAAATTCCTTGGCGATCATCGATCAAACTCCTTTGTAAGAGGTTCATAGACCTCATGTTTCCGATTTAAAAATTCAACTCGATAGGAATCTGCATCAATTTCCACTTTAGCATAGAGGCACTCTTGAATGGGCCCCCTCGGTAAACTGACTGACCCAGGGTTCAGAAAAAGGGTACGCCCTTCCTTCCAAGCATCCGGAATATGCAGATGGCCATAGAGGCAGATATCTGCATCTTCTTCCTGGGCCCACAAATCTAACTTTTGAAAACTAAAATTAATTTGGAAAAGATGACCATGGGTTTGAATAATCCGAGTAGGACCCAATTGCGTCACCAGACGTTCAGGGTACTCCCCATAAAAGTCCATGTTCCCTTTGACAACATGAATGCCTTCCCATACAGGGTCGGTACTTTCTAACTCAGAATCCCCGTTGTGAAAAATGGCATCGACCTTTCCTTTATAGTGGTTTTTGATCTCTTCTACGATCTGACGATCTCCATGAGAATCGCTCATGACGATAATTACTTGTTCTGCCATGCTGGGAATACCTCCACTAATTTCTTCACGGCTAAAGCACGATGCGATTGTTGATTTTTCTCCTCTAGAGTTAGTTGAGCAGATGTCTTACCTGTTTCTCCTACTAAAAAGAGGGGATCATAGCCAAACCCGTTCTCACCTTTTGGTTCAAAATTGATATATCCTGGCCAATCTGCCTCCACAACAAGGCTCTCCTTACCAGGACTGGCAACCACTAAGGTTGTATGAAATTTTGCTGACCGATCCTTCAATTCAAAGACCATCGCCAACTCATGTAAGAGCTTGGCATTGTTCTCTAAGTCGGTCGCTCCCACACCTGCAAAGCGAGCAGACCAGACACCTGGTAAGCCCCCAAGGATATCGACCATGAGTCCTGAATCATCTGCCAACACCATTTTCCCTGTTAGCTGTGAAATTGTCTCAGCTTTTAGGCGAGCATTTTCTTCGAAAGTCATTCCTGTTTCAGCGACTTCTGGAAGATCTGGATAGTCATTGAGATTCTCGACTTCAAAACCCATTTGTTCAAAGATCTGACGAAACTCTTTGGTTTTTCCTTCATTCCGAGTAGCGATTAGCAAGCGATCCTTAAGACCTTCCTGGCCCAAAAAATCTGCAAGTGGAAGACCATTTTTTGGTAGATAAACAGAGAGCAATTGCTCTCCTTCTACAATGAGAAGAGCTCCTTGACGCTGCACGATTTCAATTTTGCGACCTAGTGTTTCCTCAACGATTTGAAAGAGGAAGGTCAAAAACTGCAAACTAGAGGCGTAACGAACAACCGTTACATTTAGGGGAAAGCCCAAGTCTGTGTCTCCAACTAGTGATTCTACTAAGTCAACAAGCTCAGAAGCTTCTGAAGAGACTTCACTATATTCGTTATAGTCACTCCGATCTCCCCATTCAGCTAGAAACCAATTTAAGGCATCTTTGTATTCATATATCTTTTGGTTCATAATTCTACATGCTCCACATGAACAACTTGATGCAACCAAGTCTTGGCAATCGCTGCAAAACTGGCTGCATTGGCCGTTGTATAAAACTGATGGTGGCAGTCCTCCAGTTGACGACTGCGATTAATCTCAAAGTAGTTGAGCAAGACCGAGATATCCCGGACACACTCAGCACCGCTATCAATTAATTGAACCTCTGGTCCCATGACATTTTGAATAATGGGGCGAAGGAGAGGATAATGGGTACATCCCAATACCAGTGTATCCACTTTTCCAGCCAAAGGTTTCAATGTTTCATAGACAACTTTTTTTGTAACACTGGACTGCAACTCGTTGGATTCAACCAGAGGGACAAATTTCGGACATGCTAAACTCTCTACTGCCATTTCTGGTGACAGGCTTTGAATTTTTTTCCGATAAATATCTGAGGCGACCGTCATTGGGGTCCCAATGACTCCAATTCGTTTGCTTTTTGTCGCCTTGATCGCTGCGGAAGCTCCTGGCAAAATCACTCCTAAAACAGGGATATCCAAGGTTTCTTTCACCTCTTCCCATACAACAGCTGTCGCCGTATTACAGGCCAAAACAATCATCTTCACATTTTTCGTTAGGAGAAAACGAACCATCTCCCAAGTATAGTCACGAATTTGATCTGCTGGTCTCGGGCCATAAGGTGCTCTAGCGGAATCACCAATATAGACCACCTCTTCATGGGGAAGTTGCCGCATCAATTCGCGAACAACGGTTAACCCTCCGACACCCGAATCCAAAAAACCAATTGGTCGATTGTCCATCTGCCTTCCTTTCAAAACAAGGGACCAAGAAAAATCTTAAAGTCCCCCTACTTATTTTATTGTGTCATCTGTTTTGCTTTTATTTCTTCTTCGTATTCAAAGATGCTTTTTGTTGATTCAGAATTTGACGGTAAACTTGTTGCACCTTCGCTTCACTTGGACGTTGACCACTAGCTCCCAATAATGTACGAACCGCTTCAACATTCAAACGTGGGTTTGATGCAAATTCTTTTTCAAACTGCTTGCGAAGTAGGTACATACCAGCCAACATTCCACCAAAGAAAGCAAGGATAATCAATAAAATTGTCAAAAATGTAGACATAAGTGTTTTTCTCCTAAATTCAATATTTACACATTTTCTATTATACCAAAAAGGCCCTATTTTTCAAAGTCAAAGCCATACAATGTTGCAAAGTAATCCTCTGGTTTTTCGGCCCGTCGAATGAGACGAGTTTGGCCCGATTCTTCTAATAAAATCTCCGCAGAGCGGAGCTTGGCATTGTACTGATAGCCCATGGAATAACCATGCGCTCCCGTATCATGGATGACCAAAAGATCCCCAATCTCAGAAACAGGAAATTCCCGGTTCTTGGCAAACTTGTCATTATTTTCACACAAACTACCAACAATATCTACTACTTCTGTCTCTCCATCTGGACGATCGAGATTAGTAATATGGTGGTAGGCCCCGTACATAGCGGGACGGAGGAGGTTGACAGCCGAAGCATCTACTCCTAGATAGGTCCGATAAGTCTGTTTCTTATGGGTGACATGGGTGATCAATAGGCCATGTGGTGCTAGCATAAAGCGGCCTAATTCTGTATAGATTTTCACTTGATCCAAGCCTGCTGGAACTAAAATGTCCTCGTAAGCCTTACGAACACCCTCCCCAATCACGGCAATATCATTTGGTTGGTCTTCTGGTTTGTAGTTCACTCCAACCCCACCAGAGAGATTGACAAAGTCCAAGGTAACCCCTGTCTTTTCAACCACTTCTACTGCCAACTGGAATAATTGCTTAGCCAATTCTGGATAGTAATCATTGGAGACGGTATTCGAAGCTAAGAGGGCATGGATCCCAAATCGTTTGACTCCTAAATCTTTCAACTCCGTAAATGCTTGGATTAATTGCTCCTTGGTCATGCCGAACTTAGCCTCTTCAGGATGGTCCATGATATCCGTTCCCAGTTCAAACACCCCTCCTGGATTATAGCGGCAAGAGATGACCTCCGGTAGTGTCGCAACAGATTGTAGAAAGGCTACATCTTCGTAAGCATCCAAGTTGATAGTCGCTCCTAGCTGACGGGCAAAGACCATCTCTTCAGCCGGTGTATTGTTGGAAGAAAACATAATTTCTTGGCCTGTAAACCCTAATTTTTGTGCCATCAGCAATTCTACATAACTGGCACAGTCCACGCCACAGCCTTCCTCTTTGAGGATTTTTAGGATGGCTGGATTAGGGGTCGCTTTGATAGCAAAATACTCCTTAAAGCCTGGATTCCAAGAAAAGGCTTGATGGAGAGCACGAGCTGTCTGCCGGATCCCAGCTTCATCATATAGGTGAAAGGGAGTTGGATAGGTTCCCATAATTTGTTTTAATTTTTCTCTGCTAATAAATGGACGTTTCATGTGAAGATTCTCTTTTCTATCAATTTTCTTTAGTATATCACAAGTTTTCCAACAAAAAAAGCCGGTTCCCCGGCTCTTTCTATTAATCGTTGCGTCCAAAAATACGTAAGATATTGATGAACAAGTTGATGAAATCAAGATAGAGTTCTAAAGCCAAAGCAACAACCCATCCATTGGTTGGCTGACCATTGGATTGTTCATAGACATAACGAATCTTTTGGTTATCCCAAGCAGTCAAACCTGCAAAGATGATAACACAAAGAATGCTAAGGACATAATCCATACCAGAGCTTTGTAAGAAGATGTTCGCAATTGAAGCAATGATAATACCAATCAAGGCTCCCATAAATGCTCGTCCCATTCCAGACAAGTCTTTTTTGGTCACACGACCAATGGCTGACATGATGAAGAACATCAAGGCACTAACGACGAAGGCTTTATAAACTGTCGCTTGAGCATAGCGTGCAATGATAAAACTCAAGGTAAAGCCATTCAGAGCTGAATAAGTTAAAAAGAGAGGCAAGGCCATGGGATTGTTTTTCACAGATTGTCTAGAAGCGACCAGGACCAAAATCAATTCAACAGCAATGGCAATATAGTAGACCATAGGAGCCTGAGTTAGAATATACATGAAGGTTTCTTGGAAAATGGTCATCATCAATGCTGAGACGACAGCAGAAACTCCAACTCCAACTCCGACTAAAGAATAAATTTTGCTATAAAAGCTATTAAGACCACTTTGTTCGTGGATAACGGTTTGTTGATTCATCATCAATCATTCCTTTCAAACTTAAATTATTATGATTTTAACATTTTTCGATGGAAAAGTCTCCTCTTTGACCACTTTTTTCTTATTGGTTCTGAGGCTTCTTTGAACGCCCAGTATTTATCGACCATGGTCACGAGGAAAGATTCTTTGTAGCGAGGTGGAGCAAGCGTCAAGCCCCACATATGTTTGAGGATGATGTCCTCTTCTTTTTTATTGAGGCTTGTTATCTTTTTGGCATTTCGGACAGCTATCCGAGGATGTACCCAGGCATGGCTCTTGTTAAATTTGACCTGCCGCCAATCGTAGTAAAAAAGATCGTGTAAGAGAGCTCCCCTTGCTGTACTTTTGGTATCCCAGCCCATCTTCTTAGAAATGCGGTAGCTGGTGTAGCTAACGTGAATGGAATGCTCCAAACGGTTGGAATGAATATGGTGGGGAATTTCCTTTAATTTTTGAAGCTTGGGATGCTGGATCAAATGTCCGACTTCAGCCATATATTCTTTGTCTTGTCGATACATGCGTCTCACCTCCTCTATCTGACTAACGCACTATTCTTCAATCATAGAAAAGATCAAAATCCCTGCAGCAACAGCGACATTCAGACTCTCTGCCTGACCTGGCATGGTGATATGAACCAGCTGATCTGCCTTCTCAGCCATCTGGTCACTAATACCTTGTCCTTCATTCCCCATGACCAGTACAAAAGCAGGGACTTTCTCCACTTGCTTATAGTCAATAGAATCCTGAGACAAGGTGGTCGCATAGATGGGTAGCTGACTTTCTTCAATGGCTGTTAAGAGTTGCTCTTTAGGCAGACGGATAACAGGAAGATGAAAATGACTCCCCTGCATAGAGCGCAAGGTTTTCATATTATACAAATCTGCTGATTGATCGGTTAGAAGCACCCCGTCAAAGCCTGCTGCGTCAGCAGTCCGAATCATGGTTCCGACATTTCCTGGATCTTGAACATCCTCTAACAATAAATACCGTCCTTGAGCCAGCTGAAGATGCTGGATTGGCTGTATCTTAATTTCTGCCACGATTCCTTGAGGGCTTTTGGAATCAGCAATTTCCGCTAAAACCTCAGGACTTACGACGGTCACCTTCGTATCTTTTTTGATCTTATCTACAAACTCTTCCAGAACAAAGACTTGTTCAATCGGAGCCTGATGATTGATAGCTTCTTCATAAAGATGCCAGCCTTCGATCAGGTAGGAGTCAATTCGGTATTTTTTTTGATGAAGTTTTTTAACTTTTTTGATCCCATTATTGGACTTAGAGGTTATAATATTCATAAGACTATTATACCACATTCACAGGAGGAGCTTCTCCGTCCTGAGTAGGAATTCAAGCACAAGGAGAACAAGCATGCAAAAAGTTGAAATGACGGCCCAAGGTCGAGTTCAAGGTGTTGGCTTCCGTTGGGGAGTTTATAGCTTAGCACTAGAAATTGGAGGCATTACAGGTCGGGTCTGGAACAATGATGATGGAACGGTCACTATCCTTGCCGCCTGCGAAGACAATGCCCTCATGGCCAAATTTATCCAAGAAATACGAAAAGGTCCTACTCCTTTTTCAAAGGTTTCTTATCTGGACGTCCATCTGGCAAACTTCGAACCCTACAAAGATTTTAAAATTTCAAATTAAGTCCAGAGAACTATTGTTAATTTGATAAAAAAACAGTAGAATAGAAAGGTATTATTTAAAATTAAAGGATTATAACTCGTGAAAAAATATAAACGTTATCTACTTGCTGCTCTCAGCTTGTCTGCCCTCCTCCTCTTAACAGGATGTGTCAGCATCGACAAGACAACCAAACAACCAACTGGTTTCGTCTGGAACCTCATTGGAAAACCGATGGGGGAAGCCATCAATTTCTTTGCGACAGATCTTGGCCTTGGCTTTGGACTGGGGATTATCTTAGTAACCGTAATCGTTCGAATCATCATCTTCCCTCTAGGTATTTATCAATCTTGGAAAGCAACCTACCAGTCTGAGAAGATGAACTACCTCAAACCAATCTTTGCGCCGATCCAAGAACGCATCAAAAATGCGGAGACTCAAGAAGAGAAATTATTGGCCAACTCTGAATTGATGGATGCTCAAAAAGCAAATGGTGTCAGCCCATTCGGCGGCATTGGCTGTTTGCCTTTGTTAATTCAAATGCCTTTCTTCTCTGCCCTTTATTTTGCAGCTCAATACACTCCTGGTATTAGCAAGGACTCTTTTCTTGGCATTGGTCTCGGTTCAAAAAGTCTTGCTTTAACCTTAGTTGTTGCTGTTCTTTACTACATTCAAAGTATGCTCTCTCTCCATGGTATCGAAGATGAAAACCAAAGAGAAACTATGAAGAAAACAGCTCTCGTAAGCCCTATTATGATTGCAGTCTTCTCTTTGATGGCACCAGCTGGTGTCACTCTCTACTGGGTAGTCGGTGGTTTCGTACAGATTATTCAACAATTTGTCATCAACTACCTCATCCGTCCAAGATTGCGCAAACAAGTTGCTGAGGAATATAAAAACAACCCTCCAAAAGCTCCAGCATCCAATGGACGTCGTGTAAAAAAAGATATCACACCTACTAATCCAACCAACGCTAAACGTTCCCTTCCAACTAACGGAAACAAAAAACGAAACGCTGGAAAACAACGCAACCGTAACTAACACTAGCAAAAAGGCCGAGATATCATCTCGGCTTTTCCATTACTACAAAAAAATGAGAGTGACTCACTCTCATTTTTTATTCTGTTTTTTCAACATTTAAGATTTTCACTTGGTAGCTTCCTGCTGGAGTTTCAATCGTCACAGTGTCCCCTGTTTTGTTACCAATTAAGGCATGACCGATTGGACTTTCATTTGAGATCTTACCAGCAAAAGCATCCGCTCCAGCTGAACCAACAATAATGTAAACATCTTCTTCGTCTTCGCCAATTTCTTGCACGGTAACTGTTTTTCCGATCGCTACTTCATCAACAGCGACAGCATCGCTGTCGACAATTTCAGCATAACGAATCTTTGTTTCTAGGCTGGAGATTTGCCCTTCAACAAAAGCCTGTTCGTCTTTAGCTGCTTCGTATTCACTGTTTTCCGAAAGGTCTCCGTAAGAACGAGCAATTTTAATCCGCTCTACAACTTCTGGACGACGAACTAATTTCAATTCTTCTAATTCTAGTTCTAACTTTTGCTTTTCAGCTAGGGTCATTGGATAGGTTTTTTCTGCCATATTTCATTCTCTTTTCTATTATTTTTTCGAACTAAAAAGGTGTGGCATGCCACATCCTCCTTAGTTTGAGCTGCTTTCTGTTAATTTGCTATTCACGTGTTCTTCCACGTTTTTAGTGTGTTCCTCATAAGTTTTTGCAAAATAGACTTCCCCAGTCTCTACATTTGCTACAAAGTAGAGGTAGTCTGTCTTGCTTGGGTTAACGGCTGCTTCAATTGCAGATACCCCTGGACTATCTACAGGACCAGGCATCAAACCAGTATTCTTGTAGATATTATAAGGTGAATCGATATTGGTGTCAATCGTTGCGTCTTCTTTTAGTGTCGTCTTCTTGCCTAATTGGCCTTGTGCGTACAAGATGGCAATATTACTTTGAAGAGGCATATCTTGATTCAAACGGTTATAAAAGACGCTTGCAATATCCTTGCGGTCTTTATCTGTAGCACCTTCTTTTTCAATCAAAGAAGCCAGCGTCAATGCCTCATTGACATCAATATTTTTAGCTTCCATAGTGTCATAGTAGGCTGAAAGATTTTGGTCCATTGCAGCTAACATCTGGTCTACAAGATCTTCCATTTTACTATCTTTTCCATAGCCATAAGTAGCTGGGAAGAGATATCCCTCCAAGCGGTAGCGTACGCCACTTTCTTTGGACGGCAAGGTTGCTAGTAACTTAGGATATTTGGCTACCATCTTTTCAATAAAAGCATCATCTTGGATGACTTTTAAGAATTCTTCTTGCGTATATGGAGTCTTGGCACCAGATTTGGAGCTTGCATCCACAGAGACAACTTTCGCGATTTGATCAATCGTGTAACCCTCAGGAATCGTAATTTTTCCTAAAACTGGTGGTTCTGGGGTTTTAGTCCCTTGCTCTTGCAATTTTTGAATAATGGTATCGAGATCCATACTCTTTTGTAGATTGAAATAACCGGATTGGAAGTTCCCATAATTCTTGAACTTGGTGTAATAGTTGAAGAACTGACCATTCTTAATCAAGCCTTTTTTCTCCAAAATAGTTCCAATTTCACGATTGCTAGAACCAGCAGGTATTTCAACGGTTACAAACTCTGTAGCCTTGGCATCCATGGCATTTAAGTTAGATTGAACATAGGTCACTGCAAAAATTCCAGTTGCAATTATTAAAACTAAAAGAATTCCTAAAACCGTCAAGACAATCCGCTTCGCAATAGTATTCTGTTTTTTCTTTTTCTGAACGCGTTGGTCACGATCCTTGCGCGAAACACTAGATACCGGTTTTTCTTTTCTCGAAACAGCTACAGGCTGACTTGAACTTTCTGCTTCTCGAGTTGGCTCTTCGATTGGTAGAAGGGTTTCTTCTTGGTTCTCTTCGGCTACTTCCTGAATTGCAGGGACCTCTGTAACCTCTGGCACTTCTACTCTTTCTACTTCCACTGGAATCTCTACGGTTTCCTGAACCTCAGACTCTTCTGACACAAGCTCTGGAAGCGTTCCTTCCATCTCGCCTTCTTTTTTTTCTGGAATAGAGATTTCTTGAACAGGTAAGTCATATTCTTTTTCAACCTGTAAAATCTGCTTATTGGCTTCTTCAAGATCACGGAGAATTCGCTCTTTAAAGCTTAATAATTTTTCATTCTCTTGTTGGTTATCAGTCAAATACTTGACCTCCCTTGTCATAATCCTTAATATTATATCTTAAAAGGGATAGAAAAGCAATAGGAACGAGGCTTGAGCGCCTCAAATCCTATTGATCAGTTACTTGATGGGACCTCCCATACTAAATCGTACCAAACTTCTCCAGCATAGTTAGAGTCCGAGCGTCCTTCGTTTACAAAGCCGTTCCTTTCATAATACTCAATCAAGTAATCATGACAGGTCAAACTAACCCCTTCCCGTCCTTCTTCTAAGGCAAGATTCTTCATGGCTTCAAGCAGGGCTTTCCCGACCCCTAAGCCTTGTGCAGACGGAGAAATCGAAAGACTCGTAAGGGTAATATAACCTCTTAATAGATGGGACTCGTCCTTTACGTCCAACGTAAAAGAACGGTCATCAACATATCGCTTTTGAGTAACTGGTCCTTCTAAATAGCCTAGGAGTTGGCCATCCTTGTCAGCGACTAAAAAGCTATTATTAAACGTTTCAATATGTTTTGCAAGCACCGTCTTATCTATTGCCTCTTCTGGACTAAAATTTTCCAGTTCTATGGCAACGATGGCTTCTAAATCCTTCATAGTTGCACGACGAATGTTCATTTTTCTTCCTTTCTATAGGGATAGGTGCCACATTAGGTGATAGCCCTCCACTCCTTCTTCCTTATCCCCTATCTCTAGTTGAAAATCATTCATTTCAAAATACGGAATCAACTCCTCTTGGCAGGTCACATGAATCCCTAACAAGGATTCTTGAGCTACAAGAGACTTGAGTGTGGCGAGTAGCAAGGTGCCAAACCCTTGTTTTCTAAAGTCTGGAAGAATTTCCAACCACAATAATTTTAAAGAGGGATTTTCGAACTGCTCCTCCATCTGAATCAGGCAACTTCCAATCACTTGCCCTTCAAATTCCAAGACCAGGGTTCTAAATCCATTCAGTTCTTGCTGATTCGCTCTTTGAAAAGAAAAATTTTGGGACGTGATCTGTTCGATCTCATCCCAATCATTTTCTTTAGCAAACCGAATCCTAACGCTTGGTTGCATGGTATCTCCCTATTGAACGTTATTGGTCAAGTTCCCAAGCAAACGTTCAAATGAATATTCATAGGTCTGGATATCTCCTGCTCCCATGAAGACATAAACGGCATTGTCATGATCCAAGAGTGGAGAAACATTTTCAGCTGTAATCACACCGGATTTCTTAATAATTTTCGCTTCTAGATCTTCGACTTTGACATCCCCATGATCCACTTCACGAGCTGATCCATAAATCTGTGCCAAGTACACCGCATCTGCCTGATTCAAGGCATCCGCAAACTCATCCAAGAGGGCAATCGTCCGAGTAAAGGTATGAGGTTGGAAGACCGCTACGATTTCCTTACTTGGGTATTTTTGACGGGCCGCATCCAAAGTGGCAATAATCTCAGTTGGATGGTGGGCAAAGTCATCAATGATGACGGTATCGTTGACAATCTTTTCTGTAAAGCGACGTTTGACCCCGCCAAATGTTTTTAAGTGTTCCCGAACCAAATCAAGATCGAATCCAGCGATATAAAGCAAACCAACGACCGCTGTTGCATTCATGATATTGTGACGTCCAAAGGATGGGATTTGGAATTGTCCCAAATCTTCTCCACGGAAGTGAACACTAAAGATTGATCCCGTAGTAGAACGCAAGAGATCACTGGCTACAAAATCATTACCTTCTTTTTCAAATCCATAGTAGTAAATCGGAGCCTTGGCTGTGATCCGACGAAGTTCAGGATCTTCACCATAGATGAACAAGGCTTTGGAAATTTGTTTGGCATAATCATTGAAGGCATTAAAGACATCTTCTAAGCCAGTAAAGTAATCAGGATGGTCAAAGTCAATATTGGTGATAATCGAATACTCTGGGTGGTAAGGCATAAAGTGACGTTCGTACTCGTCTGATTCAAAGACAAAGTACTTAGCACCTTTCGAACCACGACCAGTTCCATCCCCAATCAAATAGCTAGTATCTGTGATATTAGACAGAACATGAGACAAAATTCCTGTAGTAGAGGTTTTCCCATGAGCTCCTGCTACTCCCATGCTGACAAAATCACGCATAAATTCACCCAAGAATTCATGGTAGCGTTGATAGGTATAGCCTTGAGCATCTGCATAAGCAATCTCTACGTTGTTCTCAGGTTTAAAGGCATTCCCAGCGATTAAGATTTGATCTCCAGTAAGATTTTCTTCGCTGAATGGTAGGATAGTAATCCCTGCTTGCTCCAGACCTCTTTGGGTAAAGTAATATTTCTCTACATCAGATCCTTGTACAGTGTGTCCCATCTGATGGAGCATGAGTGCCAAGGCACTCATACCAGCTCCTTTTATTCCGATAAAATGAAATGTTTTTGACATAGTTTCTCCTCTCGCTAGTCCAGATTGGTCACATTGAGTTCTTGTTTAATGAGTCTCGTTGGAATGTTTTGTTGATCCTTGTTATAGATTTGACTCTTTTTCAAGAAATCATAATTATTTTTTTGGGGTTTCTCTTCTTGGTGGGATTCTTGAACTGGATGTTCCTCAGCACCTTCTAAAAGGATCAATTGCTCTTGTTTCAGTCTCTCGCCGTATTTGATCAATTCACCTGGGGTTTCTTTTCGAAATGGAGCTGTTGGCTTCACTTTTGGCATGAAAGAAGGGGTGAATTTCTTACGATTGGACTTAGATGCAATATCCGCCGTCAAATACGGAGCCGTCCGCTTCTTTTTCAAATCCGCACGCGCTTCTTCACGAGCTTCTTCTGCGTAGCGATTCGCCGGGCTCTTTTTATCAACAGGCTCCTTGAAATCAGGAGTCATTGGCTGCCTTCTTGACTTAGGCACTTCAAATGGTTTTTGAAGGGATTTTTGTAGATTTTTTTGATAAGGTTGCTCTGCTACCTTTCCAGTAGCAATTGGCTCCCATTCTAAATAGTTTTTATCTGTATACTCCCCAAGAATATTACTAATGAAGTCCCCATCATCATATAAATTCATATGGGGCATTTGAGTTAGCATCAATTCATCATCTGCTACTTGAGGAAAATGCTTATCCGTCATCCTATTTCTTCCTTTCGACACTCCATTAATTATAAACTATTCATTTTATTTTTCAAGTTATTCTACCGAAATACCCAAAATTTCCCGAATTTCTTCAATAGAAAGGCTGGAGCGCGTTTCGGTGCCATCTAATATGGTAGAAACTAAATGACGTTTGCTAGTCTGGAGCTCTTGAATTTTTTCTTCGATGGTCCCTCGAGTAATCATCCGGTAGACCTCAACATTCTTATCTTGTCCCATTCGATGGGCACGGCCAATGGCTTGATCTTCTACCGCAGGGTTCCACCATAGGTCAACCAAAATAACCGTGTCAGCACCCGTCAAATTCAAGCCAACTCCACCTGCTTTCAAGGAAATGAGAAAGGCATCCCCTTGACCGGAGTTAAAGGCGTTGGTCATATCTTGGCGCTCATTAGCTGGCGTAGATCCTGTGATTTTAAACGAAGTCATCTTCAGAGCATCCAACTCTTTTTCAATGATATCCAACATGCCCCTAAATTGTGAGAAGATCAACACTCGTTGGTTTCCATCTTTGATCTGCTCTAGCAATTCTCGAAGGCTATCCAGCTTCCCACTTTCTCCAGTATAGTCCTCTAAAAAGAGGGATGGAGTATCACAAATCTGACGAAGACGCATCAAACCAGATAAGATTTCCATCTTACTGCGATTGAGTTCCTCTTCAGAAGAGCTTAGAATGCGGTCTTGCATTTGCTTCAACTGGGCTAAATAGATCGTTTTTTGATCGTCAGCCAATTCATTCTTATAGGTCATCTCAATCAAATCTGGAAGCTCCTGCAAGACTTCACTTTTTTTCCGTCTCATGATAAAGGGCTTGACGTATTGAGAAATAGTCTCTGGACTCAATTGTTTAAATTCTTTTTTACCCGGAAACAAACCAGGAAGCACAATTTGGAAAATCGACCAGAGTTCCTCTACATGGTTTTCTATTGGCGTTCCCGACAAAGCAAAGGTATGAGGAACATCGAATTTCCGTAAGTATTGAGCAATCTTGGTTTGGGAATTTTTCATGACCTGGGCTTCATCCAAGATGAGGTATTGGTACTGATTTTTTTCGTATTGCTCTACGTCCTGGCGGAAGGAAGCGTAACTGGTAATCGCTACCTGAGGATTGCATGCAATCACCTCGTCGCGACTTGCTTTGAGGCCATAGATAACCTCCACTTCCATTTGTGGAGCAAACTTTTCGAACTCCTCTTTCCAATTATAGATTAGACTAGATGGAGCTAAGATCAAAATCTTAGAATCCGCTGTCGCAACACTTGAGAGAAAGGCAATGGTCTGGAGGGTCTTTCCAAGTCCCATATCATCTGCCAAAATCCCCCCAAAGCCATAGTGATTAAGCATGGATAGCCAGCGGACTCCGACTTCCTGATAATCTCGAAGTTTAGCTGTCACTTGCAACTCACCCAAAGGAAATTGTTCTGGATGAATCAAGTCATGAGCCAAGTGACGAAACTCTTCAGAAAATTGGACATTGTCAGCTGACTCAAATAACTGGGAGAGCTGGAAGGCTGCAATGCGATTGGTTTGTAACTGACCTGTTTTTGTCTTCTTTGCACGAAGATTCAATAAAGTCTGACTGATCCGCTTGGTTTCTTCATCAAAGATTAGAACTTTTCCTGATTGACTGATATAATAGTCATTCTTCTCAACCAAGGCACTCATCACTTGCTCAACCTCAGAGGGATCAATGGAGTCAAATTCAAAACCAATCTCAAGGAGACGACCACTGGTTTGAATGGCAATCTTTGGCTTTTCAACCTGATACAGATCTAACAACTTATCCGAAACTTCGACCTCTCCCAGTTCTTCAAACAAGGGAAGGGTCTGCTGAAAGAAGGGATAGATCTGCTTGGGAAGGAGAGGAGCTCGTTTTGTTTGAAATTGATTGGTAAAGCCAGCTGTCAAGATGGTTTCAAAAACCAAACGTTCCTTATCAAAATTACTGGAATAAGGCAGATCCTTAAGTTCTTTCTCAGAGCGAACGATACGGTCCTCGTAGACAAAAACTAGATCCAGCAGCACTTCTCCTTGCTCCGACAAATCAAAAGCAAAGTGAGGTTGAAAATCGTGAATATAGAAATTACTTGGTGCTTTCACCTCACCAATTTTCCTGAATTGCTCTAAGCTATAGGTTAATTTGGTCTGATCAGACAAATCAAATTGAACATGTCTTTTCTGATCACTGGAGAGGGGTAAACTCTGCACAGCCTCAATCAAAATCTTTTGAAGCGGTGATATTTGATAAAAATGGCCATTTGCCAAAAGAAAGCGACCTTCCACCATTTTATAGGAAGCCACTTGGACCTGTAGTTCGATAAACTCCTTCATTTCCACTACTTGGAAAGAAAACAAACCTGAATCTTCCTGGAGTTCTTGAAAGAATACTTCCTGATAGGTATCCAGTCCGACTTCAAGGGTAAAGGACGGTAGGTCCATCAATAATTGCACAGCTTCTTCAAAGAAACTCATTGGAAAGTAAAGATGACGACCCCCATTTGGAAAGAAGAGGGCATCATGCACCGTATCTCCCGATAACAAGCCTTCTAAGAATCGAATTAAGGCACGACTTTCAGGGTCAAAGGCTGCATAGGAAATCGGCTCGTAATAACTTTTTCCAATCGCAAAATGGGACTGTTTTCTGATAGCTTGCAAAAAAGCTACAACATCCCGCACCACATAAGTTCTCTCATCCGGTCTGCGATAGATACGAAGGGTCCACAAAAATTGACCGGAATAGTCGTCTACATGACCGGTTGCTGAGAGACCGAAACGGACTTCTTGGCTTTCAATTTTTGGTAGGACTTGATCTAAAAACAAGCTTCCAAAAGATACTTTTTCCTTTGTTTCTTGACTTTCTGTTGCATCTTGCTCCAAACCAAGCAAGAGTTCCTTCCCTTCTTCATCATTTTTTAAAAAGGCTTCTCCTGCGGCTAAATGCACACAGTATTTTTTCTTCTGGAAAAACTCACAACTACAAAAAATTGCTTGATCATCTAGACTATAACGGAGGGAGTCATTGTTAATTCTGAAATAGAGGTACTGATTCTTCATTTCCTGTAGGGAAACTTTCCCGTTTTCATAGAGAAGGATTCCTTCTGAACGGATTTTCCCAGGAATTAATTTTGCCATATTTACCACCTTATGTTTATCTCTTTATTATATCATATCCCCTCTAAAATAGAAAAAAAGACAAAGAATTGTAAAGAATTCAATGCCTGATTTTACTATCACCTACTCTGCTTTTTTCCATTCAAATTAAAGAAGAGGTATTCTTAGAAACTTCCCTTAGGTGAGTACGGAGGTTAGGTGAAATTATCCAGTGGATGATTTCAGCAATCCTGGAAGTTCCATGACTTAGTTTTGGACCTAAGGTTCCAAAACTCCCGAGTGCTAGAAACAATCTTGTTTCTAGCACTTTTCTCACGGCGGAAAGTTTCAGATCTACTTGAATGACTCCAAAAATAAAAGTCATTATTTGAAATATAGCTAGCTATTTTATGTTAAAAATGGTTTGTTTAGATTCTAAAAGGAACACCAAGTGTGTTCCTTTTATTTTACTCTCTTATAACCTTCTTTTTTGAGGTTCTTGATATGATCGGAATAATCGACCAGTTCTCCAATCGTTTTTTTCTCACCATTGGCTTTATTTAAGGCTTCAACATCTAAGTCTTGGTAGATGATCTTAGTATGAATCATCAACCCGTTCTCTTTCGTACGAGTCACATCTGTTGTATAGCCTGAAATTCCTTTTTTAGGATCAACAATTTCTTTTTTAATATATTCGAATTCAGAATCATCTTCAATATTTAAATTAAAATTATCAGCCCAAAACTCTTCAGAGATCATTTGATTGGATCTATGTCGAATCGTCACTCGAACAAGACTATCTGTATATTTTTTCTCGTAGGTCTCTTCTCTTTCAACGCTACAAGCTGTTAGTCCCAGAAATACAAAGAATGAGACAAGCAGCATGAGTCCTTGTTTCAAAATTTTCATAAACACCTACTTCCGTTTCCGAGCGATCAAATGGATTGGGGTCCCTTCAAAGACAAAGGCTTTCCGAATTTGATTTTCCAAGAAACGTAGGTAAGAGAAATGCATGAGCTCTTCTTCATTGACAAAGACCACAAAGGTTGGTGGCTTGGTAGCAACCTGAGTCGCATAGAAGATTTTTAGACGTTTTCCTTTATCTGTCGGGGTCGGATTAATGGCGATGGCATCCATAATAACATCGTTTAAGACAGCTGAAGGAATCCGTGTATTTTGGCTTTCACTGATCTGCTTGATCATATCTGGTAACTTGTGCAAGCGTTGTTTGGTCAAAGCAGAGACAAAGATAATAGGTGCATAAGATAAGTATTGGAATTGATCTCGAATATCATCTTCCCATTGCTTCATTGTGTGGTTATCCTTTTCAAGGGTATCCCACTTATTGACCACGATGATCATCCCTTTCCCAGCTTCATGGGCAAATCCGGCAATCCGCTTATCGTACTCGCGGATTCCTTCTTCTGCGTTCAAGACCATCAAGACCACATCCGAGCGATCGATAGCCCGCATAGCCCTCATCACAGAATATTTCTCTGTATTTTCATATACTTTACCAGATTTTCGCATTCCGGCTGTATCAATCATGGTGTACTCTTGGCCTTCTGCATCGGTGAAATGGGTGTCAATCGCATCCCGCGTAGTCCCTGCTACAGGACTGGCAATGACGCGGTCTTCCCCAAGGATGGCATTGATCAGACTAGATTTTCCGACATTTGGGCGGCCAATCAAGCTGAACTTAATGACATCTGGATTTTCTGGCTCCCGATCCGTCGGAAGGTTTTCAACAATAGCATCCAAGACATCCCCTGTACCAATCCCGTGCACAGATGACACTGGCAAGGGTTCTCCCAAGCCAAGAGCATAGAAATCATAGATGTCAGTTCGCATCTCTGGATTATCGACTTTATTGACTGCTAAAATGACTGGTTTATGGGTCTTGTAGAGCATCCGAGCCACATACTCATCTGCATCGGTAATCCCTTCTTTTCCAGATACGACAAAGACAATGACGTCTGCTTCATCCATGGCAATCTCCGCTTGGTGCTTGATTTGCTCCATGAAAGGTGCGTCCACGTCATCAATCCCGCCAGTATCAATAATACTAAATTGATGGTTGAGCCACTCAGCCGTTGCATAAATACGGTCCCGAGTAACCCCTTCGACATCCTCGACAATGGAAATCCGCTCACCGGCAATCCGGTTAAAGAGCGTTGACTTCCCGACATTTGGACGTCCTACAATGGCAACAGTAGGTAAAGCCATGGTGTCCTCTTTTCTCTTATTTTTCTAGTTGGTGTTTCTTTAATAATTCTGCCGTAGCAGCTGGTTCTTCCTGTCCAAATTGGGCAGCCAAACGTTGGCTCCAAGTATCCGTTGCCCGTGCCCCAGCATAGGCAGTCTGTACTCGATCAAAGGCTTCAATCACTTCAGGAGTCTGCTCCTGGTAACTTTCTTTGAAGACAACAGCTTCCAAAGGAAGGCGGGGCTTCACAGGATGGTTCTGATTTGGCACTCCTAAAGCCATCCCAAAGACAGGATAGGTGTAGTCTGGTAAGTTAAATAGTTTCGCCACTTCAGCTGCTTCATACCGAACCAAACCAATAATGACTCCTCCGTAGCCTAGACTTTCAGCAGCCAGCAAGGTATTCTGACCTGCCAAGGCAGCATCTACAGAAGTAATCAATAAATTATCTGGTCCTTCTGGATGGAATTGATCCGTATGCATCCGAACCCCTTTTTCAGCTCGGTTGAGATCTCCTACAAAGAGTAAGAAAACAGAGCATTGACGAATCGCCTCCTGAGGGACGAATTGGTAAAGCGCCTCTTTCTTTTCCTGGCTTCTCACTAAGATAATGGAATAAGACTGGAAGTTCTTCCAAGAGGAAGCCATCTGTCCTGCTGTTAGGATCGCTTGAAGGTCATCCTCTTTGATGTCCTCCTCCTTAAAGCGACGGACAGAAGAATGAGATTTCATCAAATCAATTACAGTATTCATCGGCGATTTTCTCCCTCTAGGCGGACTTCTTTAGCAAGGAACTTAATTCGCTCCATGACACGTTTGGCTTGCCAAGTCTCATCTCCATTCCGTGATGTAGCAAAATGACGTTCTAAATCTTCTAAATTGAAATTCGAAGTAAAGAAGGTTGGAAGAATCTCCTGCATCCGGTGTTGCAAAATCACTTGCAAGACTTCATCCCGGACCCAAGGCGACATCTGCTCCGCCCCAATATCGTCTAGAATCAAGATTTCAGCCTTCTTGACCTGATCCAACATCTCTTTAACTTGCCCTGTGTTGATGGCATTTTTAACATCGATGACAAAGCTTGGGAAATGTAGAATGGAGGAGGAAGCCTGACGTTTTTCAGATAAATCATGAGCAAGAGCTGCCATCATATAGCTTTTCCCAACTCCGAAATCTCCGTATAGAAAAATTCCTTTACGGGCTTGAGGATAGGAAGCAACAAAATTGGCCAACTCTTCAAATGCTCCAAAACGTCCCCGATCATCCAAATCGACTTTCGCTAAGGAAGCTTCCTTCAAGGTGCTTGGCAAGTTGATCAGTTGCAAGCGTTTATTGATAGCAGCTTGTTTTTGTGCCTCAATCAACTCAGGTGTCTCTTCATAGGAAACATCCGCATAGCCCTCATTCATGACCAATACAGGCTTATACCCTCTTGCAATATAATCTGCATCCCCGAGGACAAAGCGATTCCGTTCACTGATGTATTGGTTAAATTTGGAAATACTGCGACGGATTTCTGCTTCCGACAAGGCTTCCTTTTGAATAAAGTTTGCAATCTCAGGTTCGGCGAGAATTTGAGCTACCAATTCTTCATAATTGAACTGCTGTGATCGATTCATCTGGGACATGGTTTTCCCTACGCTCTCCATTTACTCCCCTCCTTGATTTAATTTCTCGAGCAAGGCCCGTTTTTGTTGTTCCAAATCAGCCTGTTCTTCCTGGCTGGTCTGATTGGTATAGTTAGGCTGGCTCCACTTTGGAACATTAGTTTTCCCAGTCGCTTGTCCATTCTTAGTTGCTTTCTCTTTTGCCTTTTGTGTATGGGAGTCTTGGCGCTGGCGGATCTTCAGGACAGCCTCTTCAGCCGTTTTAATTCCCTCATACGCAAAATCATTCCCAACTTTTAAGGCATATTTCTCATTAAGATTGGCAGAAGCAACCTTATTAAAGGTCAACAACAAGATTACGTTTATGACTTCATCTAATAGGCCTAACTGGGCCAAATCAGAAATCACTTGACGCTCAGATTGGGTAACGACAGCCTTACGCGCTTTTTTAATTCCTGCTAAAAATTGGAGACTGGACTTATTTTTAGCTTCCCGGATAATGGCTCTTTCCTGCGGAGTGAACTCATCCTTACCTTTTTCCTGTGGTTGTTGGGTTAGTTTCTGTCTCATCCGCTTGGTCGAAATGAGCCTATTAGCCGCTGTCTCCTTGGCCAAGAGATAGGTCTCATACCAAGTCCAATTCTTCTCTTCTGTGATGGCATAGAGAACCAAGAGGTCTTCTTGTTCGTTCTCAAAACGGAGACCATCCCTCGCCATTAATTGTTTAAAGTGCTCCAAACTGAAGGAAGATGTTTTCTTCTGATGGGTCGAAACTCCATCAATCCCAAAGACAGAGGCAAAGTTCACCTTCCGTTTTTCGCCCTCTGGTTTTTCAGGAAGCAAGTCACGAACTGCCGCTTCTCCTATTTTTTTCTCCAGCAATTTCTGATAAGCAACATTGGCAAAAAATTGATCTGCTTCTAGCGGAGGCACAAATCGGAACTGAAGTCCTTCTTCTGTTTCATAAACCTCTAATAAATTCATGGCAATCAAGCGGTCTAGACTTTCGAGAAAATGAGCGAAACCTAGATCCAGATGATTTAAAATGACAGCAATCAGCCGTTTTTCTTTCCCCTGATCATAGAGACTCAGCAGAAAAGTATATAATTGACTTGCTTGAACACCTAATATTGGTCCATACAGATGCGTAAAGGAGGCTCCTGTAGGCGCCAAATAATTATTCTTCAAGAAAGAAAATGAAGTATTGGGCTTCATCTATTTTTCCTTTTTCTTCTTCGTTCCTTTGGTAATCTGTTTTAAGAGACTTTCCAATTCACCAACATCCTTGAAACTACGATAGACACTCGCAAAGCGGACATAGGTAATTTCGTCCAACTCTGCTAACTCGTCCATGACCAGTGATCCAATATAGTCACTCTGGATCTCATTTTCACTCTGGCTTCGAATCTTTTGTTCGATGCGACCCACAATTTCCTCAATTTCGTCACTCGATACGGGACGTTTCTGAGCTGATCGAATAATCCCATTAAATATTTTATCTCTAGAAAACTGTTCCCGGGTGCCATCTTTTTTCACCACAACAAGAGTCCGCTCTTCTACTCGTTCATAAGTGGTGAAGCGATGATGACATTCATCACATTCTCTTCTTCTACGAATCGTTTTCCCATCTTCTGCCTGGCGACTATCTACAACACTAGACTTGTTTCCGCCACATTTTGGACACCGCATGGACACCCTCCTTATCGTTTCTTAATACTTTATTCTATCATATTTAGGGCTAAAGTGAAAGCAAGCGAAACAAAGAAAATCCCTAGCCTCCTAAAGGCATAGGGATTTGAATCTTATGGTAAATACAAGTCAGCTGACAAACCATAATGGTCGCTGACAAGAGGTTGGTTGGAACCATCAAACACAACTTCTAGTCGTTCGATAACCCATTCTTTTGAAGTGAAAACATAATCAATCCGCAAAGGTACCTGATTATCATCCCATCCATCAATTCCAGGACCTACTGTGTAAGTCCCCTTGGTCTGACGGGCTTCAATAAAGCTATCTTGAAGAGCTAGCGGACTCGCTAGTATTGCCTCATAACCCTCTTGACCAGCTGGATTATTAAAATCTCCGGCTAAGATTAAGGGTTTCTGCAATTGGCTGAAACGCTCTTCTAAACGTGCCCACTCTTGTTGGAAACCTTTGTCCCACCAAGATAGATGGGCACTGGCAACCGCAATTTCTTTCCCATCAACTTGGGTTTCTGCAATGGCAATCCGTCGTGTATGATAATCTGTTGGATCATTCACATCTGAAACCAAGAGTTCGCTTGCCTGGATTGGGGTACGTGATAGAACCGCCACGCCTTCATGATAACGGTCATAGCCGATATGGTTGTAAGCCCAAGTCCAGTGATAGCTTAATCCTTCTTCTTCTAATTTTTCAACTAAACAACGAACATAGTGATCCTGATGGATCGGCTCCGCAGAAGGAGTTGGATGATATAAGTCATTAACTGGAACAGCTGGACTTTCGATGGCCTGATTGATTTCTTGGAAACAAATCAGATCGTATTGCTTTTCAATAATGTCTGCTACTAAGTCCTCAAATTTTTGTTGGGGATTTTCTTCCATCCAACTATGAGTGTTCAAAGTCAAAAATTTCATGATCCTACTCTCCTAATAGAGAATTCCCTGTATCCGATGGATACAAGGAATGACTCTCATAGATTATAATTCAACCTTGGCAACCACAGCATCTGCTGGAAGTTGACCAGTTTGTGTAAGAGTGACAGATTGAATAGCTGCAGCATTTGTGAAGACTACAACTGTTGACGTTGCACGTCCAGCTTCACGAATAGCATCCAAATCTGCTTCTACTAATAAATCTCCCGCTGCCACTGTTTGGCCTTCTTCTACCTTCACTGTGAAAGGTTTTCCTTCCAAACTTACAGTATCAAGACCGATATGAACGAGAACTTCAAGACCAGATTCTGTTACCAAACCAAGTGCGTGTTTGGTAGGGAAGACGCTTGTCACCTTACCAGCTACTGGTGAAACGATCTGACCATTTGCTGGTTCAACTGCAAATCCGTCACCCATCATTTTTTGTGAGAAGACTGGATCTTGAACTTTTTCTAATTCAATGACTTGTCCTTCAGCAACTGAGTGAACTTCTTCTGTCACCCCTTTAAAGCTGACTTCTGCTTGTTGAGAAGATGCTTTTTGACTTGGGAGAGTTTCAGGAATCACTTCACCTGAGTCTAACAAATCTTGGATATCTGATTTCAATACGTCCGCTTTTGGACCGTAAATCGCTTGAACCCCTTGTCCTTTCATGACAAGTCCCATCGCACCTTCAGCCTTCCACTGTTCTTCTGTTCCAACTTTAGTTTCGTCTTTAACAGTCACACGAAGGCGAGTCATACATGCATCCACATCTACGATGTTGGCACGTCCACCAAGAAGGTTGATAACGTTAACTGCTTGTGAAGCAGCGGCTACTTTACCTGAAGTTTCAGATGCTTCTGAATCTCCTTCAGCTTGTTCGTAGTTTCCGTTACGTCCAGGAGTTGCGTAGTTAAATTTCTGGATCATGAAGTTTGCAATGAAGTACATGATCACTGCAAAGAGAACAGTTACCCAGATGAAGTTAATGATATCCATACCAATACCCGCTTTAATGGTCATTGGTGTACGAGTTAAGAACTCAATTGATCCAAATGAATGGACACGTAGATTGACGATATCTGCCATCGCGAAGGCTGCACCTTGTACCACTGCATATACGAGGTAAAGAGGCATAGCTACAAACATAAACATGTACTCGATTGGTTCTGTAACCCCTGTAAGGAAGGTTGCAAGAGCAGTCGCAATCATCATCCCTTTGTATTTGTGTTTCTTATCAGGGTCTACATTACGATAGATAGCAAGAGCAACCCCCATCAAGATACCAAATGAACCGATCATTTGTCCCACTTTGAAACGAGCAGGTGTGAAGGTATCTAACAAGTATTGGTAAGTAGCAGGATCAGAAACTTTTGTATTTCCTAAGTCAGTCACCCAAGCTAACCAAAGTGGGTCTTGACCGAATACAGTCGAACCTTTTGAGATACCAGAAAGCACTTCATAAGTACCACCCAATTGTGTATAGTTGATTGGAATGGTCAACATGTGGTGAAGACCAAATGGAAGCAAAAGACGTTCTAGAGTACCAAAGGCAAATGGTGCAATAATTGGTGCTGACTCTTTTGAGTTAGCGATCCAGATACCAAAGTTGTTAATTCCTGTTTGGACTACTGGCCATAAGAATGACAAGACAAGAGCCACAATTACAGAACGAAGGATAACGACAAATGGAACAAACCGTTTCCCATTAAAGAATGATAGGGCATCTGGTAACTTGCGGTAGTTGTAGTATTTATTAAAGGCTGTTGCTCCTACAAAACCGGCAATAATACCAACGAAAACTCCCATATTCAAGGCAGGTGATTCTAAAACACTCGTAAAGTAATCAGCAACCTTGATAGATCCACCAAGAAGAGTATGAACTTGTGCTTTTGGATCTTTAAGCATATCTCCTGTTACACCGAACATCACACCAGTGATACGGTTAATCAGGATAAAGGATAGACCTGCTGCAAAGGCACCACCAGCACGTTCTTTTGCCCAGCTACCACCGATAGCCAATGCAAAGAGAATGTGAAGGTTAACGATAACTCCCCAACCGATTTGTTCAAGAACACCACCAGTAGTTACCAAGAAACCAAGTTCTGGATTAATCATTGCAATCGTTTTACCAAGACTGATCATCAGACCTGCCGCCGGCATAACTGCAACGACCACCATCAACGCTTTACCGAATTTTTGCCAAAATTCAAAGCTAAATAGACTTTTGAATGATTGTTTATTCATCATTCGACCTCCTTATAAAATTGAAATGCCCGAATATAAGAAAACGTTTGCATATCACGATTACTATTATACCACTTTTTTTTCATTTGTAAAGCCCTTACATCTATATTTTTAATTCACAATCTTTATAGATAAAGGCCTTGAAAAGCCTATAATATAAGCAAACGTTTGCTTCTTTCACAATTTTTTTAAAAATTTTTTTAAAAAAATTTTTAAAAATTTCTTCTTCCTTCCTTTTCCTTTTTGACAAACAAAAAATCCCTTTGAGATTTCTCATCAAAGGGAATGTTGTTATTCTTGCATTTGGTAGCCGACACCTCGGACAGTTTTGATATAGCTCTTTTGTCCTGGGAGATCTATTTTTCCACGAAGATAGCGAATATAGACATCAACGATATTGGTTTCTGCTGTACTCTCATACTTCCAGACACGCTCCAGCAATTGCTCCCGACTAAGGACATGCTTACTTCCCATCAAAGTCGCTAACAAATCATACTCACGACGTGTCAAGTCAATTACTTCCTCTCCCCGATACACCATATGATTCTCGAAATCAATTCGTAAATTCCGATAAGAAGTAGGAACTTTCATCTGATTACAATGTTGGTCAATAAAATCACGGCCTCTAAAAATAGCGATGATTTTCTCAACTAAATCACTGATCACGAATGGTTTGATAACATAAGACACTGCAAATCGTTGGATACTCTCCATATGCTCAGAAATTTTCTCACGACTATCTAAGACAATCAAGACTGCTGCAGGACGAATCTTACTCAGGCGTTGAGCAAAATCTTCCCCACTCATATCTTCTAGTTCGTAATTGAGAAGAATTAAATCATATTCTGTAGCCTGCAGGAGTTTCAAGGCGATTTCCCCTTGTTCTACCAAATCAACTACATATCCTGCTTTTTGAAGTTCTAAATCAATAAAGCGCGCTAAATTCTTTTCATTTTCTACTAGTAATATCCGCTTTGTCATAACCTACAATTATTTTTCGTCGTACCAAGAATAGTGGAAGGTACCTTCTTTGTCCTTACGTTGGTATGTGTGAGCACCAAAGTAGTCACGTTGCGCTTGGATCAAGTTCGCTGGAAGATCCGCTGAACGGTAGCTATCAAAGTAAGTGATGGCTGCTGAGAAGGTTGGTACTGGTACACCTGCTTGTACAGCAAGAGCTACAATGTCACGAACAGACTGTTGGTACTTAGCTGTTACATCCAAGAAGTACTCGTCCAAAAGAAGGTTAGCAAGATCTGCATCACGGTTGTATGCATCTGTGATCTTTTGCAAGAAACGAGAACGGATGATACAGCCATCGCGCCAGATAGATGCGATGTCTGCAAATGGCAAGTTCCAGTTGTTTTCTTTAGAAGCGACACGCAACTGCGCAAAACCTTGTGCGTATGAGATGATTTTTGAGAAGTAAAGGGCTTGGCGGATCTTTTCGATCAACTCACCCTTGTCTCCTTCAAATTTGAAAGCAGCTGGTTTTGGAAGCACCTTGCTAGCGTGTACACGTTCTTCTTTGTAAGTGGAGATGTAACGTGCAAATACTGACTCAGTAATGAGTGACAATGGCACACCAAGGTCAAGCGCTGATTGGCTAGTCCATTTACCAGTTCCTTTATTTCCTGCAGCATCCAAGATGTAGTCAACGATTGGGCCATCTTGACCTTCGTCGTCTTTGCGTCCAAGGATATCCGCAGTGATTTCGATCAAGTAGCTGTCCAATTCACCCTTGTTCCACTCAGTGAAGATTTCAGCCATGTCTTGAGCTGAAAGGCCAAGCAAGTGTTGCATCAAATCATAGCTTTCTGCGATCAATTGCATGTCCCCATACTCGATACCGTTGTGGACCATTTTCACGTAGTGACCAGCTCCATCAGGACCGATGTAAGTCACACATGGTTTACCATCTTCTGGTGCTTTTGCAGAGATTTCTTCAAGAACATCTGCTACCAATTCATAAGCTTCTTTTTGTCCACCAGGCATGATAGAAGGACCTTCAAGGGCACCTTTTTCACCACCAGAAACACCTGTACCGATAAAGTTGATACCTGAGTTCGCCAACTCTTCATTACGACGGATTGTATCTTTGTAGAACGTATTTCCTCCGTCGATCAAGATATCGCCTTTGTCCAAATGTGGAAGAAGGGCTTGGATAGTTGCGTCAGTACCAGGTCCTGCTTGAACCATGAGCATGATCCGACGTGGTTTTTCGATTGAGTTTACGAAACTCTCGATATCATAGCTTGGCACGAAGTTCTTTTCAGGATGGCAAGCAACAACATCTTCTGTTTTTTCTTTACTACGGTTATAGATAGCAACTGTGTATCCACGAGATTCAATATTAAGGGCAAGGTTACGACCCATTACGGCCATACCAACAACACCAAAGTTTGCTTTTGTCATGTGACACTCCTCTTTATAGTTTGCCTATATTCTACCATTTTTTGACATCAAATGAAAGTAGAAAATCATCTCCTGCCCCTTCATGTAGAAAGATAGCTCCTATCTACTTTGAAGCAAAAAACAAAAAGTGCCTGAGTTACAATCCTCAGACACTTTCCAATCGATTCTACTCATCTGCTTTAGAAGTTCATTCATTGGCTTCAAGAATTTTCACTACTTGTTGATCTGCATCATTTCTACCTTTGACTTACTGCCAGAAAAGGACATTCAATTTCTGTTCCAGAAACCTATCTTCACCTTCCTTCAGCGAGCCTCTTGTCAAAGATTACTTTTCTTCATCAAATAAACCTTGGAGACCAGCAAAGGGACTGTTTTCTTCTTTCTTGATCGCTTGAGCTTCTTGGTACTCTTCCTCTGTCATGATCTTCCAATCATTGCCTTCGATAAAGCCTTTACCAGCCTCTTCTTCTGGAGTGAGAACCTTGAGAGGAATATTGAGCAGGATATTGTCTGCCACACTCTCACTTAGGTCAATCTTGCCCCCTTCAATGGGAAGAATCAGATCTTCCTCAAGAGCTTCGATATCTGCATCAGACTGTACATCCTCAGCGAACACCTCTGTCACAGGGTAGCTTTCTTGGAGTTCAACAGGTTCCATGCTTCGACTAGATGCCAAAACGATGGTGTAGTTCAACTGGTAATCCAAGACATAAAGACCTGTATCATGAGCTACTCGACCTGTCGCTGTCACATGTTTCAAATCAAGAATTTCTGGATTACGCTTTTGCAATTCTTTTAACAAATCCAACTCTTGATCAAATGCAAGTCCTTCAGGATTTTTACGGATTTCTTGTGTAAATAAGTTCATTCTGTTGTCCTCAAATCTTCTAGATATTACTAGTATATCATGAAGCTGTCCCTTCAACCAAGATGTCTCCTCAAAAATTTGTTATAATCATAAAAAAATACAGAGACTAGGCAAATTGGTGTTGTACACAATGGTCCCACATCTCTTGAACAAAAGATGGTCACTTGCTAGTGCATTGATCAATGTTAGATAGAGGAGAATTCATGAAAGAAATCGGAACAGTTTTTCGGCAAATACGTGAAAGTCGCCACATCTCTTTAGAGGAGGCTACGGGTGGCGAATTTTCGCGCTCCATGCTATCTCGATTTGAAAGAGGGGAAAATGACCTGACGACGCAACGGTTTTTTCAGGCCCTTCAACAAATCAAAACCAGCCTCAGTGAGTTTTCCCATCTAGCTGGAATCGATCAGCACTCTTTTATTCCCAAATTGTTGAAAGAGCACTATGAAAACATGAGCTTGGAACATGATCAAGCCTTGTACCAAAGCTACCAGCTAGCCTATCAGAAAGATCACAAAAAAGAAGACTTATTAGCCAGCATTATTCTCAAGGCCCAAATGCTTGGCAACTATCCTGAGGTAGAGTTTGCTGCTAGCCAAGAGGAACTAGAATTCCTCTATGACTACCTCTTCTCTGTCATGGTCTGGGGAAATTTTGAGTTAAGCCTATTTTCACTGACCTCTCCTCTTTTCTCTAGTCAGCTCTATCGACAATACACAGAGGAGTTGGTCCAACGGGAGGACTTCAAGCTTCTCCTAGATTCCTCTCGTCCTGCCATCAATTCTATTTTCCTTAATGGCTTTTTTCTCGCCATTAGTTCAAATGAATTTGAAGATGCAACCTATTTTGATCACCTGATTAACAACCACTTTTACTCTGAGAACGAAGCCTACCTTCGGACGGTTTATCTCTACGCCAAAGGAGAATTTCTCTATCGAAAGGGAGAAAAAGAAATCGGTCTTGAAAAGATGGAACAGGCCATCCAGGTTCTCTCTATTCTGGATTGTAAGGACAGTGCCAACTACTACAAACAGGGCCTGCAAGAACTGATCAATAAATCCTAAAAACTCACAGATCTACTCCGTGAGTTTTTGTTGAAAATATGCAACATTAATTTTTTCTTGCTTTTTAGGTTTACAATAGGATCATCAAGCAAAGAAAGAAGGTTCTTCCCATGATGACCAAACTAAAAAACTACTTCCTCCGCTTTCTTCTCTCACATACCAGCGTTTATCTGAAGGATCAGGAACTTCTTCTCTCTGATGATGAGAAACTAGACCTCTTCAAACAGATCGTTCGATCTATCAAACAAGTCCTAGCAACTGATCACGTGAAGGAGGAAGGCTTATGAAACTCTTAGCTCGTAATAAAATTTTTGCCTTACTCAGTCTTTCTCGCTTTTTGAATACCCTTGGTGCCGCCATCTACAATCTGGTCTTTGTGGTCTTTGCTGCCAGCATGCCTCAGCCTAGTCTGGCTGTTGGCATTGCCAATCTCATTGTATTTATTCCCAGCCTCTTTACCATTTTTGTCGGCATGAAGGCTGACCACACGAAGAAAAAAGCTAACTGGTTGATTCGCATCGGCTATCTCCAAGCGATGCTCTTCATCCTTATTGCTCTCATGACCAAGATTCCGGGTTACCTAGCCTTTTCGATTGTTTGCTTCTTAAACATTGTTTCAGATTGTTTGAGCGATTATCGCGGGGGCCTACAACTCCCCATCATGAAAAAGAACATCCCCGACGAGGATTTGATGGAGGCCTATTCCTTCAACCAACTACTTAGTATGGTCTGTTCGATTTCTGGACAAGCCCTAGGAGTTTGGTTACTAGCCATCAGCCATCAACATTTTGCTCTGGTCGCTTCGATCAATGCCGTGACTTTTCTCCTGTCTTCTACCTGTCTCCTGATGAGAAACAAACAGCTGACACATGATCCCGTTATTGAGCCCAAAAGTAAGAATTCTTTGGTACACGAATGCCAAGAGATGTACCAGAACGCCAAAAGTATTTTTGCAGATGAGGAGGTCCACCACTTTGGCAAGTTGCTCTTCTCATTGGTTCTCATCAATGCTTTAGGGGGATCCATCTCTGGCATCTACAATTTGCAACTGCTTCACTCCCCCTTCTTTCAGTTGAGCTTTAGCCAGTCGCTCTTGATCTTAGAGGCTGTGACTATTTTAAGCATGGTCTGGGCTAGCCTGACACCCCATGATTATTTTTCCAAGCAATCACTCCACCATATCCTCCTGTGGATAGCAGGTGGGCTGACCATGCTTGGGCTCACAAATATTCTGGTGCACTGGGATTTCCTTTCCCTTCTACTCATCACTTTCCTTGGTTATCTTGTTGCAAAAATCAACCCAAAAGTTTCCAGTCTCTTAATGAGTAAATTACCCGCTGAAAAATTAGCGTCTACCTCTAGCTTTTTGGGACTGATGGTCAGCTTTGCCATGCCCATTGGAACAGCTCTCTTTTCTAGTCTAGCTATCTGGAGCCTTCCCCTAGCTTGGGGGATCTATGCCATCCTTGGTTTCACTACCCTCCTCTTAACAACTAAATAAAAAAACCACCATTGGGTGGATTGAGCGTAAAGACAAAGTTATCTTTTATACAATTCTATTAACTTCTATAAAGATAAATACTTTTTTATCTTTATAGTTATTCAATCATCTACTGAAACTTTCCGCCGTGAGAAAAGTGCTAGAAACAAGGTTGTTTCTAGCACTCGGGAGTTTTGGAACCTTAGGTCCAAAACTAAGTCATGGAACTTCTTCGAAGTTCGCT
>NZ_JVIQ01000030.1:0-5410 GCF_001072745.1 Streptococcus sp. 400_SSPC
GTCCAAAACTAAGTCATGGAACTTCTTCGAAGTTCGCTGACGTCCGTACTCACCTAAGGAAAGCCTCTAAGAAAACTTATTCTTAAAGTCACGGCTAACTTTTAAAAGGTTAGTCATTTTTTTAGAAATATTTTAGAATTGCTTGATAGTTATTTGAAAAGCAAGCTGTATACTAAGAGTGTAAAGAAAACAACTAGTCATTTGGACGAAGGAGAAAACCATGGAAAAAGTATTAGAAATTTCCCATTTGAGTAAAAAGTTCGGTCAACAATACGCCTTAAATGATGTGAATCTCACCATTCGCAAAGGCGACGTCTACGGCCTCATCGGTAAAAACGGGGCAGGGAAAACCACCCTCATCAAGGTCATCACCCAGCTGATTCAAGAAACTGATGGAAGCGTCTCCCTCTTCGCTTCCACGAATCGCTCTCAGTGGACACAAGCCCTGAAACGGGTCGGATCTGTCATTGAAAGTCCTGTGGCTCACAAGCATATGACCGCTTATCAAAACCTAATCTACTATTGCAAGGCACGCCATATCCCCAATCCCGACCAGGTCATCAAAGAAACCTTGAACTATGTCGGCCTGAATAATACGGGTAAGAAGAAATTCCGCGATTTTTCACTCGGGATGAAACAACGGTTGGGAATTGCGATTGCGCTCATTGCCAAGCCCGACTTCCTCATTTTGGACGAACCCATCAATGGTCTCGATCCTGTCGGAATCAAGGAATTCCGTCAGATGATCAAGCGCCTCAACGATGAACTCGGCATGACCATCCTCATTTCCAGTCACATCCTCTCCGAACTTTATCTGGTTGCCAATCGCTTTGGCATTGTCGACCAAGGACGCCTGATCAAAGAAATTAGCAAGGCTGAATTCGAAGAACAAGGAGAAGATTACATCATCCTCAAAACTAGCCAACTAGCTCTTGCCAGTCAACTGATCCAGGATCAGCTCCATCACCGTATCAAGGTCATCGATAAGGATGGAGAAATCCATATCTTTGGACAGACTCACGATATTAAAGTCATTGTCAAAGCGCTCGTTCAAGAGGATATTGACGTGGATGAAATCTACTATGCTCGCCAAGATCTGGAAAAATTCTTTACGGACTTGGTAGACTAGTCAACCCACCGTCTTGCATTACTTATCCCACATATTTCATTTAGGAGATTTATCATGTTGCATACCATTCAAGCAGATTTTTACAGACTTTTTCGCTCAAAAGGTTTTTGGATTACAGAAGCCATTCTCGTTCTCAACATCCTGTCTGGAGTCATCTTTGGAGCTACCGGCCACGTCGGCGTCAATACGGAATCCAAATTACCCCAAGCGACCGAAGTTTGGACGGGCTTTAAAGCCTTGACCAACTACTCTTCCAGCATCAGTGTGACTATCCTCTTTACCATTATTGTCATCACCTTGGTTCTAGGAACAGACTTAACGCAAAACTTATACAAGAATAATCTGGCCTATGGGGTTTCGCGCACCAGCTACTACTTTGCTAAAAGCGCCGTTGTCCTGACCATTGCCCTCTTCCAATTTCTTGTTTCTTATGGTCTCGTCTTCTTAATCGCGACCCTCTACAATGGACTTGGAACCATGCCAGAGCACTTCCTTGCTCATTTTGGACTGACCGTGCTGATTCAGTTCCTTTCCACCTTAGCTTGGGTCAGTATCATTTCCTTCCTCCTTTACGCTAGCCAATCCATCACCTTGGCCTTCGTCGGCTACTTCATTGGAAATATCCTCTTAAGCCTTCCTGCGCTTTTCTTTAAAGATATTGACATTCTCCACTATCTAAACTTGGAATTCCAATATTCCATGGTACAGAGCACAACAGCAACGAACAACACTCTCTCGATTTCCCTTGGATTCATCCTTGTTTTCGGCTTCCTAGGACTCGCTACTTTCAAACACAAAGATTTATAACAAAAAGGCTTGAGCGATGCTCAAGCCTTTTTTCTTAGTGTAATGGTCAAAACAAACCAATCTGCCTCTGTTGCCAGTTGCAAGTCGCCCCCTAAGATCTCTACAAAATTTTGAATAATGTAGAGACCCAAGCCAGAAGACTCTTCTGTATCCGACAGATTTTCAGAGTAGAATCGACTAGCCAGTTGGTCTAAATGTTGAATCGGTTGTTGCACAATATTGCGCAGCTCTACCCGAATCGTGTCCGCGTCCGACATCAAGGTCAAACGCGCCTGCTCCTTTCCATGTTTGAGGACATTGCTGAGCATATTTTGCAAGAGGCGCTCCCAAAGCTCCGGATCCGTAGCATAATGAAGATGCTCCTCTATCTCCACTTCTAAGGCAATCCCCGCCTCAGACAAGCTATCATAATACTGGAACAACTGCTGGGTCAGGACTTGGCTGAGATTAACGTCTGTAAGCCGAGGCTGAATAGCTCCCTCCATCAAGCGTCTGTATTCCAAGAGAGATTCCAGGCGTTTTGAGACAACTTGAAGATTGGAAGCAATTTTCTTCAGCTTTTCCTCTTCCTGCGTCCCACCCTTGATGATTTGTTGGGTATAGCCCGATGCAATGGTCAAAGGCGTTCGGATATCATGAGCAATATTACTGATGGCCATATCCAAGGTCTTTTTCTCTTGAAAGGCAATCCGATTGGTCCGCTCGATCTGTTCAAAGAGATCACTTACCTGCTTGGTCAAGGCGACCATTTCTTTTTTTGAAACACGTGACGTTAACCGCACCCCACTCCCATTTTGGAGCTTCTTTTGAATCTGCTCCTGCAAATCTTTGAGAGCAGAGAGTAGGCGAAGGTAGCCAAGTCCCAAGAGAAGGACAAGGACGACTAGAATTAGAACCAATCCCCACATTACTTGTCTCCTTTCAAGCGAACACCCAAGCCCCAGACGGTTTCAATGTAATCCTCATTAGGATCAAGCTGGGCAATTTTCTTCCGGAGATTACTCAATTGGGCATTAAGGGTATTGTCTCCAGGCAGATAAACTTCTTCCCAGACCGCCTCATACAATTCTTCCTTGGTGAAAATTTTCTTTGGATGTGCCAGCAAGGTCTCAAAAATTTGAAATTCTTTTTTGCCCAAGCGAAGCGTCTGTTCGCCAGACTCCAGTTCAAAGGTTTCTGGGTTCAGGACCAGATTTTTAAAAGTCAGCTTTTTCGATGATGGAGGTTCCTGTGCCGGAGTGTTGTTATTTCTCAACTGCACCGTCACCCGAGCCGCCACTTCATCCAGATTAAAGGGCTTGACAATATAATCATTGGCACCGGCAAGGAGGTACTGGCTAATGAGGTGTTTGTCTCCAAGAGCCGTCATCATGATGACCGGCACCTGACTCTGCAAACGGATCTCCTCCAGGACCTGATCGCCATTTTTCCCAGGAAGCATGATGTCTAGGAGGACCAAATCAACGGCTTCTTGCTGGAAGAGCCGCAGCCCTTCTGTACCTGAAAAAGCCTGAAGGACCTCATGATCTTCACTTAAGAGACTGTATAAAATTTCTTGGATATCATTATTATCCTCGATTAATAAAATCCGTGCCACTTGCCTCGCTCCTTTTTCCTTTGAACTCCAAATCATTTCTATTACCCTAGCCTATCAAATAAAAGCTCCTTCGTCAATGAAAAATGCAAAGAAAACACTCGATCAAGAAGAACTTTCTTCCTAATCGAGTGTTGCATTAGTTGACAGAAGCTCCATTGGTCGCAATGACTTCTTTGTACCAATAGAAGGATTTCTTACGTGAGCGGGCTAAAGTTCCTTTTCCTCCATTGTCCCGATCAACATAGATAAAGCCGTAGCGTTTCTTCATTTCTCCAGTCCCGGCAGAGACCAGGTCAATACAGCCCCAAGTCGTATAGCCCCAGAGGACAACACCATCTTCATGGATGGCATCCCGCATGGCCTTGACATGGGCAGCCAGGTAGTCAATCCGGTAATTATCCTCAATCTCCCCTGCTTCATTTGGTGTATCAACTGCCCCTAATCCGTTTTCCACGATAAACATCGGCTTTTGATAACGATCCCAGATGGTATTGAGGGTAATGCGGAGACCAAGAGGGTCAATCTGCCAACCCCATTCCGAGCTTTCTAGGTAGGGGTTCTTCAGAGAGGCAAAGATATTGCCCGCTGTTTTCTCCCTTTCAGCTGGATCACCTGAAGCGACCCGACTGGCATAGTAAGAGAAGGAAATAAAGTCTACCGTGTGTTCTTTCAATAATTGAAGGTCCTGCTCGGTCATCTCAACCGTGATTCCCTGACGCTCCCACTCTTTCTTAGCATAGTTTGGGTATTCCCCACGCGCCTGCACATCGATAAAGAAATAGTTTTTGCGGTCTTCTTCTAGACCAGCCCAGACATCTCGCGGAGCACAGGTATGCGGATAGTTTTGCCCTGCTGCCAGCATACAGCCGACCTTATTGTTGGAATCAATCTCATGGGCTAGCTTGGTGGCAATGGCTGAAGCGACCAACTCATGGTGAGCCGCCTGGTATTTGACTTGCTCCTCATTCTCTCCTTCTTCAAAGCAGAGACCCGCTCCCATAAAAGGCGCATGGAGGATCATATTGATCTCATTAAAGGTTAGCCAGTAGTTGACCAAGCCCTTGTAGCGAGTGAAGAGGGTCCGGCAAAGACGTTCATAACATTCCAACATCTTGCGACTACGCCAACCTCCATACTCGGTAATCAAATGCATGGGACAGTCAAAGTGGGTAATGGTCACCAAGGGTTCAATGCCATACTTGTGGCACTCCTTAAAGAGCTCTTCATAGAACTGTAGACCTGCTTCATTTGGCTCCAGTTCATCCCCTTTGGGGAAAATCCGAGACCAGGCAATGGACAAGCGATAAGTTTTAAAGCCCATTTCCCCAAAGAGGGCAATGTCTTCCTTGTAGCGATGGTACATATCAATGCCATCCTTAGCCGGATAAAAATAGCCCTCTTCAAAGTCAAACATCTTTTTCTGACCCGTAATAATGGCGTGACGATCAGGACCAATCGGTACCACATCCACATTGGCCAAGCCACGGCCATCTTCATTATAAGCTCCCTCACACTGGTTAGCAGCCGTCGCCCCACCCCAAAGAAAACCATCTGGAAATTGAAGTTTATCGGTCATCTCTCTACCTCACTTGATTTGATAGTTCTATTATACCCTTCTCTAACCAGAAAATCTTACAACATCCTAGGAAAAACTGATACTATTCTAAGATTGTTTTTGTTCACGCGCAATACAAAAAGTCCGGAGGACTCCGATTTTTTAAAATGCATACCAATTATTTTTTGTCAAATATAAATATTGGTCTTTCTTAAATCTAATAAATTCTGTTAAAATAGAAAAATTTTATTCGTTAGAGTTATTCAATCATCTACTGAAACTTTCCGCCGTGAGAAAAGTGCTAGAAACACGATTGTTTCTA
>NZ_JVIQ01000031.1:0-6936 GCF_001072745.1 Streptococcus sp. 400_SSPC
CTGCGTTTTGCTCGATAATCCAAAGACAATTGAGAGGCTAGGACTTTTGTCCCAGCCTCTTTTTGATGGATAGAACCTTTAAAAATCCCTTAAAAATGGTATAATAGGAGCATCACGAAAATTGGAGAGACAGCATGAGTTTTTACAATCATAAAGAAATCGAGCCTAAGTGGCAAAAATACTGGGCTGACCATCACACTTTTAAGACAGGAACAGATGCTTCAAAACCTAAGTTTTATGCATTGGACATGTTCCCTTACCCATCTGGAGCAGGTCTGCACGTAGGACACCCAGAAGGCTACACAGCGACGGATATCCTCAGCCGTTTCAAACGTGCGCAAGGCTACAATGTCCTTCACCCAATGGGATGGGATGCCTTTGGTTTGCCTGCAGAGCAATACGCTATGGATACAGGAAATGACCCAGCGGAATTCACAGCAGAAAACATTGCCAACTTCAAACGCCAAATCAATGCGCTTGGATTTTCTTACGACTGGGATCGTGAAGTCAATACGACAGATCCAAACTACTACAAGTGGACGCAATGGATTTTCACTAAGCTTTACGAAAAAGGCTTGGCCTATGAAGCGGAAGTGCCAGTAAACTGGGTTGAGGAACTAGGAACAGCTATCGCCAACGAAGAAGTTCTTCCAGATGGAACATCTGAGCGTGGTGGCTATCCAGTTGTTCGTAAACCAATGCGCCAATGGATGCTTAAAATCACTGCCTATGCGGAACGCTTGTTGGCTGACTTGGATGACCTTGACTGGCCAGAGTCTATCAAGGACATGCAGCGCAACTGGATCGGGAAATCAACTGGTGCCAATGTCACCTTCAAAGTAAAAGGAACAGACAAGGAATTCACCGTCTTTACAACTCGTCCAGATACCCTTTTCGGGGCGACCTTCACTGTCTTAGCTCCTGAGCATGACTTGGTTGACGCTATTACAAGCCCAGAGCAGGCTCAAGCTGTGGCTGACTACAAACACCAAGCTAGCCTTAAATCAGACTTAGCTCGTACTGACCTTGCCAAGGAAAAAACAGGGGTTTGGACTGGTGCTTATGCCATCAACCCTGTCAATGGCAAAGAAATCCCAATCTGGATTGCGGACTACGTTCTTGCTAGCTACGGTACAGGTGCTGTTATGGCCGTACCTGCCCACGATGAGCGTGACTGGGAATTTGCAAAACAGTTTGGTCTTCCAATTGTAGAAGTCTTGGAAGGTGGAAACGTTGAAGAGGCTGCTTACACAGAAGATGGCCTTCACGTCAACTCTGACTTCTTGAACGGTCTCAACAAAGAAGAAGCGATTGCTAAAATCGTGTCTTGGCTAGAAGAAAAAGGCTTTGGTCAAGAAAAGGTGACCTACCGTCTCCGCGACTGGCTCTTTAGCCGTCAACGTTACTGGGGTGAACCAATCCCAATCATTCATTGGGAAGATGGAACTTCAACAGCCGTTCCAGAAAGTGAACTCCCGCTGGTCTTGCCAGTAACCAAGGACATTCGTCCTTCAGGTACTGGGGAAAGTCCATTGGCTAACTTGACAGACTGGCTGGAAGTGACTCGTGAAGATGGTGTTAAAGGTCGTCGTGAGACGAATACGATGCCACAATGGGCCGGTTCAAGCTGGTACTACCTTCGCTATATCGATCCACACAACACTGAGAAATTGGCTGACGAGGATCTCCTCAAACAATGGTTGCCAGTAGATATCTACGTAGGTGGTGCAGAACACGCCGTGCTTCACTTGCTTTACGCTCGTTTCTGGCACAAATTCCTCTATGATTTAGGTGTCGTTCCAACTAAGGAGCCATTCCAAAAACTCTTTAACCAAGGAATGATCTTGGGAACAAGCTATCGTGACCACCGTGGCGCGCTTGTGGCAACTGACAAGGTTGAAAAACGTGACGGTTCCTTCTTCCATGTGGAAACAGGGGAAGAGTTGGAGCAAGCGCCAGCTAAGATGTCGAAATCCCTCAAGAACGTGGTGAACCCAGACGATGTGGTGGAACAATACGGTGCGGATACCCTTCGTGTCTATGAAATGTTCATGGGACCACTTGATGCTTCCATCGCTTGGTCTGAAGAAGGTCTGGAAGGAAGCCGTAAATTCCTTGACCGTGTTTACCGTTTGATCACAAGTAAAGAAATCGTTGCGGAAAACAATGGCGCTCTAGACAAGGTTTATAACGAAACCGTTAAATCTGTTACTGAGCAAGTCGAGTCTATGAAATTCAACACAGCCATTGCTCAACTCATGGTCTTTGTCAATGCTGCGAACAAGGAAGACAAACTTTATGTAGACTACGCCAAAGGCTTTATCCAATTGATCGCTCCATTTGCGCCTCACTTAGCAGAAGAACTCTGGCAAACAGTCGCAGCAACAGGTGAGTCTATCTCTTACGTGGCTTGGCCAACATGGGACGAAAGCAAATTGATTGAAGACGAAATTGAAATTGTCGTTCAAATCAAAGGAAAAGTCCGTGCTAAACTCATGGTTGCGAAGGACCTGTCACGCGAAGAATTGCAAGAAGTTGCTCTCTCTGACGAAAAAGTCAAAGCAGAGATCGACGGCAAGGAAATTGTGAAAGTGATTGCGGTACCAAATAAATTGGTTAATATTGTTGTAAAATAACCAATAAAAAAACAGTTGAAATTTTTTCAACTGTTTTTTTATATTAATGGCGTCGGGCTAAGTCAGCTCCGAATTTATATCCTGCATTAAAGACGGATACGAAAAAGTTCGCAACTCCTGAAATCGCAACGATTTCAGCTAGGGCAACACCGCCCTTGGTGTTTTCTAATTCTTCAGTTGTTAAAAGTTGTAAATTGTTCATTGCTTTTCTCCTTTCTGATTCCCCGATATGCAATGATGAGGATCCAAATAACAAGAATCCCAGAAAGTAAATCACTCACTCCATAAGTTTCAAATGGGAGTGTGAGATAGTGAAGGTCGTGTAGGATTTGTAGAACTGCTAAAAAGATTCTAGAAAAAAGTAAAGTAGATATCGTGATGATATGGAATATGCGTCTTTTTTTCATCGTTCTTACCTATGGACGGTTAGCTAGATATCCTAGTCCTGCTCCTGCAGCAAAAACGAGTCCAATACTACTGACAGCAGTTGCAGCAATTTTCCATGTAGCTACCCCTGCAATTACAGCTGGGATAAATCCCCCTTGAATAGAGGCTAGTTCGTGATCTGATAGTATGTCATCAGAATGAATAGAAATTGTGTTCATCTATCTTCTCCTTTCTTTGAAGAAAATTGTTTCTTCACCTGTATTATTCGTAAAAATTCCAGAAAATCTCTTATTATTTTCAAAATTATGAAAAAAGTTGAAAGTCACCTTTGGAGTGTGATAAAATAAGAAATTGTACTAGTTATGAAGAGATTGGAGAATGAGCGATGAAGAAACCAGTGATTGGGATTACGGGCAACCAACGCCCTTTCCGTGAAGAGGAAGGAATGTACCTCAGTTACACACCGACAGGCTTTGTCCAAGGGGTTCAAGAAGCGGGAGGTATCCCTCTGATCCTTCCGATTGGAGACCCTGCAACGGCTGAGCACTATATTTCCTTGATTGACAAGCTAATCATCACAGGTGGTCAGCATGTTTCTCCTCAGTTTTATGGGGCAGAGAAAGAGATTGTCAGTGACGATTACTTGCTTGAGCGTGATCTTTTTGAGTTGGCCTTGATTAAGGAGGCAGTAGCTGCTAAGAAGCCTATCTTTACGGTTTGCCGAGGCATGCAGCTCTACAATGTAGCCATGGGCGGGACACTTTACCAAGATATCGACCATCACTGGCAGGAAAATCCTGCCAGCGAAACTAGTCATTCAATCGAAACAGTTGAAGGAAGCATTTTGCGGGACTTATTCGGAGAAGTTGGTCAGATCAATTCCTACCACCATCAAGCGATCAAGGATCTAGCTCCTCATCTAGAAGTGATTGCTGTTAGTCCTGAAGATCAGATCATCGAAGCGGTGCAATCATCCCACGGGACAGCTTTTCTCGGGGTTCAGTGGCATCCAGAACTGCGTTATCAGATAAGTGAAGGAGACAAGGCTCTCTTTGATTATGTCGTTAATCAACTATAATGGAAACAAAACACGTTAGAAATCGGGTCTTCTGATAGCTAGCGTGTTTTTTCTATAATCTGCGTAAAAATGACTGAAAATAGTCTCTAGGAAGAGGGCTGAAAGGGAGTATAATAGAGAGGAAGACAATGAGAGAGGATAAACACATGATCAACTTTCCACAAGATTTTTTATGGGGGACTTCGACATCTGGTCCTCAGACAGAAGGGCGCTTTGCCGGAGATGGCAAGGGGGACAACCTCTGGGACTACTGGTATCAGGTAGAGCCTCATCGCTTTCGTTTCCAAGAAGGACCTGGCTTAACTTCGACCTTTTATGAAAATTGGGAAGAAGACATTGAGCTTCTAGTCGAGACCGGGCATACTGCCTTTCGGACTTCTATCCAATGGTCTCGGATTTTCCCTAAAGGACGTGGAGAAGTCAATCCAGTAGGAGTGGCTTTTTACCGCCAAGTATTTGAACGCATTAAGGAAAAAGGCATTCATTTGATGGTCAATCTTTATCACTTTGACCTTCCTTTTGCTTTGCAAGAACAAGGAGATGGCTGGGAAAATAAGGAGACGGTCTACGCCTATCGCGACTATGCTCGTTTCTGCTTTGAAACCTATGGGGATTTGGTCGATCAGTGGATCACTTTTAATGAACCCATTGTTCCTGTAGAGTTTGGCTACTTTTATGATGCCCATTACCCACATAAGGTAGATGCGGCCGCAGCAGTTAAAGTTGCCTACCACACCCAGTTGGCAAGTAGCCTTGCTGTTCAGGTCTGTCATGAGGTGGATCCAAACTATCGAATCGGAGTGGTCTTGAACTTGACGCCAGCCTATCCGAGGAGTCAGCATCCAGCAGATGTCAAGGCGGCACGAATCGCTGAACTCTTTCAAGCCAAATCCTTCCTCGATCCGTCTGTTCTTGGAACCTACCCACCAGAGTTGGTAGAGATTTTGCGGGAGCGTGCTCTTTTGCCAGAAGTGGATCCAAGTGACTTAGAGCTGATCAAAGAACATACAGTTGACTTCTTAGGAGTCAATTATTACCAACCAATGCGGGTCTCTGCGCCTCGTTATGCGCCAAACCCAGAGTCTCCTATGCTGGTTGAGCAGTTCTACGAACCCTATGTCATGCCAGGAAGAAAGATTAACCCACACAGAGGTTGGGAAATCTATGAACAGGGCTTGTACGATATTGCCCAAAATATAAAGGAAAATTACGGCAACATCGAATGGCTCCTAACAGAGAATGGGATGGGAGTTGAAGGGGAAGAAAAATTCCGTCAAAACGGGGAAATTCAAGATGACTACCGGATTGACTTCGTCAAAGACCACCTGCGTGAATTGCACCGTGCTATCCAAGATGGGGCCAACTGTAAGGGCTACCTTATGTGGACCTTTATCGACTGCTGGTCTTGGCTCAATGGCTATAAAAACCGCTACGGCCTTGTCGAATTGGACCTAGCCACTCAAGAAAGACGCCTGAAAAAATCTGGTCATTGGTTCCGTGAATTGAGCCAGCAGAATGGATTTGAAGAGTAAGTTTTTGAGGATTCTGTTATCTAAGTACGATAGGCCCGTTCATTTCAGTAAATGACTGACTAGTTTTATTTTCGGAAGTGTGGAACTCCATCAGATGCAGATGTTTCTGATGGCATTCTTCATTTCCGATTTTTCATTTAGTGCTGGAAAAGGTTAAAAACCCTTCAACTTTAATATGTGCTATAATAAAACCAGAAGAAAAGGAGCTTGTATGATGGATTTTAAAACAGAACTAGGACAAAAAGTACAAACTCTACGTGAAAGTAAGGGATTAAGTAGACAAGCAATCTGTGGTATTGAGGACCTATTAACGACGCGCCAACTCCAGCGAATCGAAAAGGGTCAGTCTTTACCAACGATAGCAACAGCGAAGTATATTGCTGAGCAACTAGGTGTCTCCCTAGATACGCTAACGAATCAAACTAGTTTAGAATTACCTGCAGAATATCTGAACCTGAAATATCAACTACGGACGTTATACCATTATGGAGATCAAGATCGTCTTCATCGGCATGAAGAAATTATTGAGGATATTTACGAAAACTATTTTGATAACCTGCCAGAGGAAGAAAAACTGTCTGTCCAGGTCGCCCAAGCCACGGTTGATATGATTGGATCCAAAAATCCTTCTTTTGATCAAGGTTTATTAGATGAGTATCTAGAGCAAGCCATGAAGAAAAAAGAGTTAAGTCTCAACGATGTGGAGATTATCAAATTGCGCTTGCTTTCTTTGGCTTTGGGAGCCTTTGATCAAGATGAATTTATACACTTAGTAGAGAAAATCCTACTTGCGATAGATTATTTCCCCTTATCAGAATTGGAAATGCTACAAAACACTCTTATCTCAGCTGCAGGTGTGTTAGCCCATTATGGGATATACGACAGATTGCCAGACATTGTTAAAGCCTTAAATGATATTATGACAAAGAGACATGATTTTCAGGATAATATTTTTGTTTATGCTTTAAATTGGAAAGTTGCTTTATTTATAGAAGATGACCTAGAAAAAGCAAAAGATGATTATCAAAAAGTATGCTTAATGGCTGACTTATTATCTGAGGATCTAGTGAAGAGAAACATGCAAGAAGAATGGAAAGAGGACCTTGCAAAAAAAGGTCTAAACTACACTGAGGTATAGAGGAGCATTTTTCCTTTCGTCTGTTGTTCTTGAAAAATATAAAATAAACATTGAACACCTGTGAAGATTCACAGGTGTTTCAGATTGAAGATAAAGTCTTCTGAAAAACTTTCCTTAGGTGAGTACGGACGTCAGCGAACTTTTTCAAAGTTCCATGACTAATTA
>NZ_JVIQ01000032.1:0-14007 GCF_001072745.1 Streptococcus sp. 400_SSPC
TGAGTGGGCTCTACTACGCTGATTTCATCAGCTTTTACAGCCCTACTCAACTGTGCGGAGGTGAGACGACGAAATCGAATTCTAACGAATTACCGATTTCTGTCCCACTCTCTTTCTTATATTTTATAGTAAACCACAGGTTCATTCTAACACCTTAGGAAAGCGCTGTCAATTCCTTATCTTATTCTGTTAACAAATTCATAAAAAGAAAAAACTCGCCCACTTCCATCATCGGAAATGAACGAGTTTGATACGCTAAGAAGCCAAGGGCTCCTTTTATCTTAGCTTAATTCCGCAACAATCGCTTTGAGTTGTTCTTTGGTGTGAACACCAGCGACTTGTTTCACCACTTGGCCATCTTTCTTGAACAAGAGTGTTGGGATAGACATGATGCCAAAGTTACGAGCAGTGTTTGGATTTTCATCCACATCCATCTTAAAGATTTTCAAGTCATCTTCATGAATCTCTTCTGCTAACTGTTCCAAGATTGGGGCCTGCATCCGACAAGGACCACACCAAGTTGCCCAGAAGTCGACCAAGACCAAGCCTTGGCTAGTTTCTTGTTCAAATGTTGCATCTGTTAGTACGTGTACCATAGTTCCTCCTTTGATCAGTGCTTTCCACTAATCTCTCATTGATAGTTCTATTCTACACCAAAATTCTAGTTTTTAGAAATATTTGCTACGTTCTCAGCCTTGGACATCTTCTTTCTTTTTCTTCCAGAAAAGAAGGCTAGACAAGAGGAGGGTACCTAACCCATAGAATCCTATCCATTCCTCTTCAGTGCCTGTTTGAGGAAGTTGACCTGCTTTTTCTTGCGCTGGAACTACTGATTTACCCGTCTCATAGACAAATGTTTGTCCATAAGCAACAGATAGAGATTCTGGTTTTGCAGTTTCTTTCTCAGCCGTTTTGACGAGTGGACGAAGATTTGTACTAGCAGGAATCTCTGATCTACCATATCTTTCAGGCTCTGGAAGGACTGGCAGATGGTATTCTTCAATGTAATGAACTGCTGGTTCTACCAATTTGGCTCCTTGAATCTCAGGAAGGGCAGCATATGCTGTATCAGCTGCGTTAGGAAGATAAGTAGCTACTTGCGAACGCGTCCCTTCTACAATCGGAATTGTCGCACGGATCGAATCTGTCTTGAAGGTGACTTCGTATGGATTTTCCACTGTTAGATCTGATGGATCATAGGTATTGAAGACTAGGGCTAGCTTGTGGCCCTTTTTAACCGTATAGAGGTTTGGTTGAAGATGAACCGTATAGTCGTGGAATTCTCCAACTTTTGGCTCGATACTATTTCTTGAGCTAGCTGAATCATAGCCAGACTCAGGGTTGGCCAGGTTGATCCATCCTTTGGCAATGACCTTGTATTTGGTCTTAATGGTCTCAAACTCTGCTACAGAGAGATTAGAAAGGTTACTTCCCATCCAGAAGCCGTCTGCTTTTTTATCTGCTTTGACGCCACCGTTGCCGACCACATCAAATTCCTCATCAGAGACGTCGACTAAGAGGGCATTGATCTGGAAGTTTTTGCCTTTCCCCTTAGCCAGGGCTGCCTTGAAGTGCACAGGGATATGCCCTTTGATGGTAGTATCTTCTGTCACTTCTGACACAAAGGTCATGTTGGCTTTTGAAGAAGCTTGGCTCACAGTTTCGTTGCGTTTAGCAATCTCTATGCCAGCTCCTGCGTAGTCGCTTGAAATCGTCTCTTCCAAGCGTTTCGACTGGGCATTGAGGAAGAGGCGTTGTGAAGTCTTCCAGTTATCATAAGTGGTCCACTTGCTTGGGTCATAGTTGTTTTGAGCCAAGACAGCTGGTAATTTGTCAACTTGATTCTCTACCCCGTACAAGTAATGACTAAGCCAGGTATTCAAAAGATCATAGAAATCTTGGCCATTGGCCTGAATACCATAACCACGAGACATGGCTGCTGGATAGACGTGGTCTCCCTGGTGGAGATAGAGCTTGACATTTTGGCCTGCCTTCTTGAGGGCATCGTACATGAGTTCAAAATGCTTGGTTTTAACGTTGTCATCATTCAAGCCATGAACCAAGAGGGCACTGGTCTTGAATTTTTCAGGATGAAGGGTATAATCCCTCTCCTTCCAGACATCGCTGTAATTGCGTTCATGCGCATTTTGATCCTTGTTGAGCTGGTTGATATAATTGGCATAATTTTGCCAAATACCAGCCCAATCGTTTTGATCCAGCATCCGCGTGCTAACGTAGAGGGAGAGCCATGAAAGGTCACTATAAGGTGCATTGCCAAACTGGGTTCCTTGGCTATTGAAATAATCATACCAAGAGGCGATTCCTGCTGCCGGAATGATAGTCTTTAGGCCTTCTACGCCTGTCGCTGCCACACCAAAGGTCGTGGTTCCAGCCCAGGATAGACCGGTCATAGCAACATTTCCTGTAGCCCAGTCTGCCTTGATTTCGACATTGCTGGTCTTATCGGTGTAGGCCTTGCGTTTGCCATTGACCCACTCGATAATATTCTTAAAGGCATTGATTTCGAGATCAGATCCTGTAGTGTTAAATCCTTCTGATCCCTTGGTACCAAGTCCTGCACTGGAGATAAAAGCATAGCCTCTGACCAAGAAATAGTCGTACCAGTTGAGATTTTCGTAGTCATAGATATACTCGTAGGGACTGTAGTAATACCAATCCGAAGCCTTTGCCTTCTTAGCCGCTTCTACTGTTGACGAATTTCCAACTGCCTGACGTTTAGCCGGTTGCTTCCGCAATTTCTTCATATCATAGGAGCCATCTGTCGGTAAGCCCAAACTTTCAAGGGTCACATAGTTCTCATCCAAGGTTCCTGCTACATAAGGACGTGCTTCCAGAATGGTCGCCGCCTTAAAGTCTCCCCTGGCAACTGCCTTAGGCAACTGGACAATGGCCTTGACTAAGTCCGGCTTGCCATCTGCATCTGTATCGTAATCGGTCTCTACATAGACTGGGAAGCGGACGATTTCGCTATCCTCATAGTGATAGTCTTCATCTGATTTTTCCCCAGTTGTATAAGGGAAGATGGGTTGAGCCCGCCCATTTAAAAAGAGAGGAGCTTTCTTCTCAGAGCGATAGGCATCATAGAGTTTCTTAGCAATGCTATACATATTGGTCAGCTCTTCTTGACTGACCTTGCGGTTCAAGTCCTCTTGAGTACTGATCATTCCTAGACTCTTAGCAAAGCGTTCCCGATCCGCAGCCGATTGACCGACCTGTTTGGAATCCGTCGCAGCCCACTGAAGCAATTCATCAACAGCATTTTGAACCGTTAATTCCTTATCCTTGAGCTCACTATTTGCCAGGCTACCTGTATAAGAAGTTAAGGCTTGTCCTGTAGCTGGTGTTGATGTTCCCGTCGAAGCCGCCGGACTAACTGGGACACCTGCCCCCTGAGGTGCCTGTGGGAGGTTTGTTTTTTCAGTTACCGTCACGGTCTTTTCTTGTCCAACTGGCTGGTCAGCCTTCTCCGTCTCTGCCGGAGCAATTGGACTCGGTCCTGCAGGTTCAGAAGTCTCTACTTCCTTCTTAGGATCCACACTTGGAGCGGATGCAGACTGGTCTGCTTGAGATTGGGAAGCTGCTCCTTCAGATGCTACAGGCTCCGGAGCCAGCTGAGTCACCACTTCTTTCGTTGGAGCAAGCTCTGGCAGGTTCTCATCTGCTGCCACCACTTGATTTAAGATAAAGGGAGCTAATAGAAGGCTTGAAGCCACCATGGACACCACTGTTTTCTTTTTCATAAAAGAGACCTCGCTATTTTGTAATCAATATAGCTATTATACTATGTAAGCGCTTTTATAGCAAATTCTAAACAAGAAAAAATCGAGGCAAATTTGCCTCGATCAAAAGATGTTTATTTCACATGATCTTTTAATTCTTCTTGAGCTTTTTGGTTAGACTCTGCTTGCTCTTTCTTCCATTTTTCAAGAGCTTTGTTGTAGTCTTCGGTTTTTACAGCCTTGTCTTGAAGTTCCATACCTTTGTAGACAACGTTGTCTTTCCCTTTACCACCGGTCCAGCCAAATGGTGCTGAGAATGGTACGACACGAGTCAAGAATGGACGACCAGTCTTAGAAGTGGTTGGGATGACCAAAGCACTATCTGTCAACCAAGCTTGAGCTGCAGCATATTTCTCATAACGTTTGTTAAGGTCTTGTGTTTCAGCTCCTGCTTCTGTTACCATCTTCTCAAAGTCGTACAAGCCAACTTTCTTAGCTGCCTCATTGTTTTCGCTTGGGTCAAATCCAAGGAAGGTACGAGTGTTTTCACCAGAAGAAGCTTTCAAGATATCAAGGTAAGTTGATGGGTCTTGATAGTCTGGACTCCATCCAACGTTATCTGAGATATCCCAGTCTTCGTCTTCTGCTTTAGCAGCAAAGAGGGTTACGTTCAAGAGATCTTCTTTTGATACCATATGGATATCGACAACGACGTTTTCTTTTCCAAGCGTACTTTCAACTGATTGTTTGAAGGATTGAGCACGTTGAACCTTAGATTGAGTCGTTTGGTCTACTGGCATATCCAAGTGGATTGGGAATTTCACGCCATCTGCTTCAAGTGCAGATTTCGCTTTGGCAAACTCTTCTTTGGCTTGTTTTTCGTTGTAAAGACCATTTTGACCATCGTCAAGATTTGCATCTTTCCACTCGTCTCCATAAGTCACCAACTCAGATTTAACCATCTCACCGAAGGTCTTGCCATCTGCTTGAACGAATGTAGGTGGGATGTACAAGTTACGGATCAGTTTGCTTGCTCCATCTTTACCATTCGCTTGGGCAGCATAGGCTTCACGGTCAAAGGCAAAGCTGATTGATTGACGGAAGTCTTTGTTCAAAAGAGCTTTCTTAGTAGATGATTTTTCTTCATCTGTTGTTTTTGCAGTGTACTTGTAAGACTGACGGTCGATATTCACACCGATAACGAAGGTGCTGGCATCTTGAGGAGTGTAGATGATTTCATCTTTAAACTTCTTAGCTTGGTCTGTAAATCCAGGTCCAGTTGGGAACAATTTAGCAAGGCTAAGAGCGTTGTCCTCAAATGAGTTTGCCAATTTACTTTGGTCTTGACCATCATAGTATTCGAGCTTAACATCTGTGATGTGAACATTGTCCTTATCCCAGTAGTTTTCATTCTTGCTCATCTCGATAGATGATTTAGAAGTGAAGCTCTTCAAGATGTATGGACCATTGTAAAGAAGTGAGCTAGTGTCACTTGCTTGGGCAAATTTATCCCCTTTTGATTCTACGAATTTCTCGTTGATTGGGAAAGTGATCCCCAGAGTCAACTTAGAATTCCAGAAAGGCTCTGCCTGGTTCAAAGTGATTTGAAGGGTATGATCATCAACTGCTTTAATGCCTACATTTTTGAAGTCTGAAGTCTTACCTTCAACATAATCATTCAAGCCCTTGATAGAGTTTTGAATGATGTAGAGCATTTCAGACTTGTGGTCAGCAGCATACTTGATCCCTGCAACGAAGTCATCTGCTGTCACGTCCGCATACTCTTCCCCTTCTGAATCATACCATTTCGCATCATCACGAAGTTTGTAAGTATAAGTCAAGCCATCTTCTGAAACTGTCCAATCTTTAGCAAGTGAAGGAATCAAATTTCCATACTTGTCGTTTTCAAACAAACCATCGATCAAGTTTCCTGTGATTTCGTGGGTTGCAGCTTTACCAGATGTGATGTAGTTCAAGTTTTCAGGTTCTGTCTCATAGACGTAAGAGAATTTTTGACCTGCTTCACTTGATTTTGAGCTTGAGCTTGATGATTTAGAACCACCAGAACATGCTGCAAGAATACCTGCTGAAAGAAGAGCTACTCCTGCAAGAGCAATGACATTTCTTTTTTTCATAGTTTACTCCTAATAAATTTTTAAGGTTGTCTTAAGATTATACCACAAAGATTTTCAGAAGAGAAGTAATTTTCTGAAAATTTATTAAATTTTGTAATTTTTCTTATTCCTTAGCATTTATTAAAGTGTGAACCATAGTCTACAAAGTCCTTAACATCGCTGGTTTTGCCCTCATGAAGGTCCCGAACAATTTTTGACCCTACGATGACACCATCCGATACCTGATTAAAGCGTTGGATGTCTTCTTGGGTGGAGACCCCAAATCCTGTCAGAACTGGAATAGTGGCCAAGTCTCTCAAGGTTGCCAAGTGCTGATCCAAGTCGTCCCGGTAGTTGCCCATCTTCCCAGTAACTCCATTGATGGCTACCGCATAGATAAAGCCTTCTGCTTCTTGGATCAAGGCCTTTTGGCGTTCGATACCAGTAGTCAAGCTGACCAGGGGAACAAGGGCAATATCACTTCCTTCCAAGTAAGGTGCTATCATATCCGCATGCTCATTTGGCAGATCTGGAATGATCAAACCTTTGACGGAGGTAGAAGCTAATTCTTTTATAAAGGCTTCAATCCCATATTGGTAGACCGGATTGATATAGGTCATGATGACCAGGGGAATCTTGGTTTCTTGTTCTTGGAGTTTTTTTACAATTGCGGTTAAGGTCACTCCCTTGGCCAAACTACGTTGCCCAGCCATCTCGATAACTGGCCCATCCGCTACAGGATCCGACCAGGGAATCCCTACTTCAATAGCAGATGCTCCACTTTCTTCTAGGAGCTGGATGGTGTCAAAGAGGCCATCGAGTCCCTTCTCATGATCCCCTGCCATGATATAAGGGACGAAGATCCCACGCTTGCTGTCTTTAATGGCTTGTAAATGCTGTGTTAGTGTTTTGGTCATCTCTACTTCCCTTCTGCTTCAAACCGTTCTTTCACCTGAATGACATCCTTGTCTCCACGACCAGATAGGCAGATGATGAGCGTTTGGTCCGGAGTCATTTTTGCTGCGACTTTTTGCGCTAGAGCGATAGCATGACTGGACTCCAATGCTGGAATGATCCCCTCCAAACGAGAGAGCAACTTAAATCCTTCGAGGGCTTCTTCATCCGTGATGGAATCATAGGTAGCCCGGCCAATTTCATTGAAATAGCAATGCTCTGGCCCCACACCAGGATAATCCAATCCAGCAGAGATAGAGAAAGCCTCCATGATCTGCCCATGGGCATCTTGAAGCACTTCCATCAAGGCTCCGTGAAGGATCCCTGGACGACCTTTGGCAAAGGTGGCTGCGTGTTTGTCCGTATCCAAACCAAGACCAGAAGCTTCCGCTCCGTACATGGCTACAGATTCGTCTTCTACGAAGGGGTAGAACATGCCAATGGCATTGGAGCCCCCACCGATACAGGCTAGGACCGCATCAGGAAGTTTTCCACCTGAGACTTCAGCAAACTGACGTTTGGCTTCCTTACCAATCACGGATTGAAAATCACGGACAATCTCAGGGAAGGGAGCTGGTCCAAGAGCAGATCCCATGATGTAGTGGGTATCATCAATCCCAGCTACCCATGCACGAAGGGTCGCATTGACCGCATCTTTAAGCACGCGCGATCCGTCTGTCACACTATGGACTTTTGCTCCTAAGAGCTCCATCCGAAAGACATTGAGGGCTTGGCGTTTGACATCTTCTTCTCCCATGTAGATGGTACACTCCATCTCAAAGAGTGCCGCTGCCGTCGCTGTCGCAACTCCGTGTTGACCAGCCCCTGTCTCCGCGATGATTTTCTTCTTGCCCATCCGTTTAGCCAACAAGACCTGACCTAGGGCATTGTTAATCTTGTGGGCCCCTGTATGGTTGAGGTCTTCTCGTTTTAGGTAGATTTGCGCTCCACCGATGTGCTTGGAGAGGCTTTTGGCGTGGTAAAGTGGAGTCTCCCGCCCTACATAATTCTTGAGCAAGTCATCCAATTCCGCCTGAAAGCTTGGATCTGCTTTGGCTTCTCGGTACGCCTTATCCAGTTCGATCACGGCTGTCATCAGGGTTTCTGGGACAAACTGGCCCCCAAATTTTCCATAAAACCCTTTTTCATCCGGTAGTTGATAGTTCATGCTTTCGCTCCTTCTATAAATGCTTTTATCTTTTCTATATCTTTGCGTCCGTCTGTTTCGACCCCTGAAGAGACATCCAGGGCATAGGGCTGAAAGGTCTCTCGAGCTTGGCGGACATTGTCCACTGTCAAGCCCCCTGCAATAAAGAAATCCTGCTGGATCTTCTGATCTTTCAGCAAGTCCCAATCAAAGGTTTGCCCACTCCCAGCTACTGGAGCATCAAAGAGTAGATAATCTGCCTGGCTTGACACTTGGGCTTCCTGAGCACTGAGCTGGATCGCTCGAATGACGGGAACTGAAATCTTTGGTATCAGAGCTTCATCAAAATTTCCATGAATCTGAACGATATCTAAGGGAACCTGAGAAATGGCTTGCTCCAAGTCCTCTAGACTTGGTGAGACAAAGACTCCGACAATTTTGGTCGGACCAGTCACCAGTCTCGCCAATTCGTGGGCTTGCTCCAGACTGACTTGCCGCTTGCTCTTAGCGAATACAAAGCCGATATAGTCCGCTCCTGCTAGGACAGCCGTCTCCACGGCTTCCGCTGTAGAAAGGCCACATATTTTAACCTTTGTCAATTTGTAACTCCTTGACCTTTTCTGCTACATCTTCTGCTGTCATGAGGGCAGTCCCTACCAAGATCCCATTAAAGTAGGGAGCGACAAGAGCTGCATCTGCCCCATTAAAAATAGCGGACTCCGATATATAAACTGGCTGATCTTTGAAATGCGCGGACAATTCAAGACTGGTATTCAGATCCGTCTCAAAGGTGACCAGGTTCCGGTTGTTGACCCCAATGATGTCCGCCCCGATCCGATGCGCGATTTCGAGCTCAGCTAAGTTATGAGTTTCTACAAGCACTTCCAAACCAAGCCCTGCCGCAAAGTCATAGAGTTCCTTGAGCCGGACTTCGGGCAATGCTGCGACAATCAAGAGAATGACCGTCGCTCCGGCATTACGAGAGCGGACAATTTGCTTCTCATCAATGATAAAATCCTTGGCCAAGGTTGGAATCGCCACCTGGGAAGAAATCTCACGAAGGTAGTCTAGATCTCCCTTGAAGAAGACTTGGTCCGTCAGGACTGAGATCATGACTGCCCCGTTTTCTTCATAGGTCTTGGCTTGGGCGACAATATCCACATCCAAGTTAATATCCCCCATACTAGGGCTGGCTTTCTTCACCTCAGCAATGATCTGCAAGTGCTCATGATGGCTCTTGAGAAAATCATAGAGACGATAGGTTTGACGAAGAGGCTGGAGGTCTTCCATGACCATTTGCGCCACTTCTTTTTCTTTTTGTTCTAGGATTGTTGGTAGAAAGGCTTTACTCATACTTGAACCTCTTGTAAGTGTTGCAATTTAGCAAGGGCAGAACCATCCGCAATCAATTGACGCGCAAGCTCCACACCTTCTTTGATGCTTGCGACTTTTCCATTGGCATAAAAGCCAAGACCAGCATTGAGAACTGTCGTTTCCAGATAAGGGCTGGCTTCATTCTCCAAGACACTGAGGAGAATTTCTGCATTTTCCTTGGCATCGCCCCCAGTTATTTCAGACAGCTCTACCTTGTCCATCCCTAGATCTTCATAGGTAAAGGTATGCTGGCTAATCTTGCCATCTTCTAGGAGGGTATAGGTATTGGTTCCATAAAGAGCTGCTTCGTCCATATTGTCAGGACCAGTGATGACGACGGCGCGTTTGCGTCCCAACTGCTGGATGGCACGCGCGACAATCTCTTGCAATTCGGCACGATAGAGACCCATGAGTTGCGTTTCTAGATCCAACGGATTAGCAAGAGGGCCGACCAGGTTCATAATAGTTGGAATCCCCATAGCTTGGCGAGCTGGGCCAATGAAGCGCATAGCCGGATGCATGGTCTGCGCAAAGATAAAGGCTAAACCAACCTCATCCAAAGCTTTAGAAAGGATCTCTGGCGAAGCAGCCACGTTGATACCAAGTTCTTCTAGGACATCTGCAGAGCCCGACTTAGAAGAAACAGAGCGATTGCCGGCCTTGGCCATGCGGATCCCTCCAGCAGCCAAAACGAAGCAAACGGTCGTCGAAATGTTAAAGCTATAGGATTGGTCTCCACCAGTCCCACAGTTGCACATAGCATCTGAAAAAGTCTCGGGCAATACCGTCGCATGGGCCTTTAAGGCGCGAACGATCCCCGTAATTTCGTCCGCTGTTTCCCCCTTGGTTTTGAGTCCCATCAAAAAGGCAGCGATTTGACTTTCTGATAGTTGGTTTTGCAAGATTTGATCAAAGACTTCTTGGACCTGCTCTTGCGTCAAGTCTTGGCGATTAGAGATTTGTAAGAATAGTTCTTTCATAAGGGTTTCCTCTTGTCTTTTCTACACGTTTCAATAGAAATTTTAGTTGCTTGAAAGTGCTGGTCTAGCCTAGGACGAGCTTCACAAAATTTTCGATCATTTTTAGACCATCTGGACTGCCGATACTCTCAGGATGATACTGAAGTCCGTAGATGGGCAGGCTCTTGTGTTGGATGGCCATGATTTCTTGGTCGTCCGTGGTAATGGCTGTTACCTCAAATTCTTCTGGTATTTGGTCAACGACGATAGAATGGTAACGCATGATGGGTACATCATTCTCAATATCTTTGAAAATGGGAGATGGCGTTTCAAAGGTAATCTGGCTTTGTTTGCCATGCATGACATTCTTAGCCAAGCGCAACTTGCCACCAAAAGTCTCCGCCAGGGCCTGGTGACCCAAGCAAATCCCTAACATAGGTTTTTTAGCTGCAAAGTCCTTGATCATGGCTTCCATTTTCCCAGCATCTGCAGGCCATCCTGGACCGGGTGAGAAGACGAGGGCATCTGCCACCTCCGCTTGCTCATACAAGCGCTCGTCATCATTTCGCAAGACCTCAACCTCTGTAAAAGTTCCCAGGTATTGGGCCAAATTATAGGTAAAGGAATCATAATTATCCACTAATAAAATCATTGAACATCTCCTATTCTTGTCATCGATTTTGCCTTGTTAATCGTCTCGTAAAATTCATTCTCCGGAACACTGTCATAGACAATCCCTGCTCCTGCCTGAACATAAGCCTTTTGATTTTTGAGGATCATGGTCCGGATAGCAATAGCAAAGTCCATGTCTCCTGTCGCGGAGAGATAGCCGATCGCACCCGCATAGACCCCACGTTTTTCCTGTTCCAACTCATAGATCCGACGCATGGCCCGAATCTTAGGAGCTCCAGAGACTGTTCCCGCTGGTAGTGTAGCCTTAAGGGCATCCAGGACTGTTAGGTGAGGAAGGAGTTGCCCCTTGACCACACTGGTCAGGTGCATGACATAGCGGAAATACTCCACTTCCATATATTTGGTCACTTCGACCGTCCCATTTTGGGCGATTTTCCCGATATCATTGCGTCCCAGATCCACCAGCATACGGTGTTCGGCAGTTTCCTTGATATCGTGAAGGAGTTCATGAGCCAGAGCTTGGTCCTCTTCTTCCGTCGCTCCACGAGGTCGAGTTCCGGCGATTGGATTAGTCGTCACCTCTCCTTTTTTCACCGATACCAGGCTTTCCGGACTGGCCCCAATGATCTGGTAGTCGCCAAAGTCATAGAAATAAAGATAGTTGGATGGATTGGTCACGCGCAAATTTCGGTAATAATCCAAGGGATCTCCCTCGAAGTCTGCTGAGAAGCGTTGACTGAGGACACACTGGAACATATCGCCTTCGCGGATCAGTTTCTTAGCCTGATCCACCATCTCCATAAAAACTTCCTTCTCAATGTGGTTGCTGAACTGCAGAGCCTGCAAGGCCTGAGGGGTGAACTCATTGGGCGCTTGGGTTTGCAGATCGATCACCACTTGCCCCAGTGATTGACGGACTGCATCATTGCTCCGACCAGAGTAGATATTGTCCTCCACCACATAGACTTTTTCCTTCTTGTGGTCAAAAATCACATAGGACTCGTAGATAAAGAAATGCATGTCTGGTGTCCCGATCGTATCCTGAGGAATCCGTCCAATCTCTTCGTAAACCCCGATCATATCATAGCCTGCAAAGCCGATAGCTCCACCGGCAAAAGGAAGATCAGACGTCAGCCCCTTGACCGTTACCTGGTGGAGATAGTCAAAAGGATCTTGCTCCAGCACCTTGCCATTCTCATACAGGATCCCATCCTGATAGACCACCTCAAACACTGGATTATAGGCCACGATAGAAAAGCGGGCGTTCTCCTTCTCACGCGGGATCGACTCAAGGATGACCTTATGGTCACCTTGGACACGCATGTAGGCTAGAATGGGGGTTAAGGTATCAGCTGGTAAAATTTTTTTCATAGGAATTCCTTTCTTTTCCTAGGGATAAAGCGATGCAAGTCCCGATCCAATCACATCCAATACTCTTCGAAGTTAGTAGGCTAACCAACTTCAAAAGAATACAAAAAACCTCACAGAGTAACACTCTGTGAGGGCATTAAATCGGGTTTAACACGGTACCACCTCAGTTAATGGTCAAAAGGGTAGAAAACGACCATTATCTCTATCTCCTCTAACAAGGAGTTGCACGATAAGGGGTGCCTACCGAGAAGAATATGTGTTATCTTCTCCTACTCTAAACAATCAGCCCAATGTTCACTAGCTCCGACTACCTGCTCACAATAACCGCAGGCTCCCTGAAAATCTTAGACTAGTTACTTTCTGATTTACTTCATATTTTACTACATTTTTTAGGCTTGTCAAGATTTTGTTGACAGTTTATCCTAAAAAATCTGCCTAGACAGCTTGTCCAGGCAGATTCGATGTTATTTTTGTGATACTTAAAAACTGGGCTTATTTCACCAAGTCACTCTTGAGATAGGCATCGACCATGCGCTCTGTCGCCACCACTGAATCCACATGGGTCCGCTCATAGGAGTGACTAGACTCGATCCCTGCTCCGAGAAGACCATGCTTAACTTCTGCTCCTGCACTCATGGCTGCGGAGGCATCGGATCCATAGAAAGGATAGATGTCCAGTTTGTAAGGGATATTTTGCTCCTTGGCCAAGGCCACCAAGTGCTGACGGAAACCGTAGTGATAAGGACCTGAAGCATCTTTGACACAGATAGAAACTGTGTACTCGTCTGTCTGCTGGTCATCTCCCATCGCCCCCATGTCCACTGCCAAGTATTCAACCGCTTGAGCTGGGATGCTGGAGTTGGCCCCATGGCCCACTTCTTCAAAGACAGAAAAGGCAAAGTGAGTCGTCACTGGTAGGGTCACGCCTTCTTCCTTGTAGACGCGAAGGAGGTTAAGCAAGATGGCAGCGCTGACCTTGTCATCCAAGTGGCGAGACTTGATAAAGCCTGTATCAGTTACAATAGTCCGAGCATCAAAACTGATAAAGTCTCCCACTTCGATCCCCAAGTCACGCGTTTCTTTTTCATTGGTCACTTTTTCATCCAAGCGCACTTCCATATTGTCCTGGGTCCGCTCCACAGTTCCCGCATCCTTGTAGACATGGCAAGAGGTTTGGTGGACAAGGATAGTACCCGAATGAGTCTTTCCTGTATTGGCCACATGGACGGTACAGTTTTCCCCTTCAATCATGTTCCAAGGGAAGCCCCCGATGCGATCCAGTTTGAGACGGCCATCTGGCTTAACTGCCCGTACGATCGCTCCAAGCGTATCCACATGGGCTGTGATGTAGCGGTGTTGCTCGTCATTTTCACCCTTGAGAATGACTGTCACGCCTCCCTTAGCTGTCCGAACAGGACTGTATCCCATGTCTGTCAAAGTCTTGACCAAGTAAGCTGCCACTTCTTCCGTATAGCCTGTCGGTGATGCGATGGCTGTGAGTTCTTTTAGATATTCAACTGTTTGATTCATGAATTTCTCCTTCAATAATCTGCTAGTACGATTATAGCACGACTGCCCCTAAAAGACTAGCTCAGATAGAAAGCAAAAAAAGGCTGGGATAAAAGTCCTAGCCTCTCAATTGTCTTTGGATAGTCGAGCAAGACGCAGTGGTTGAGTGGGCTCTACTACGCTGATTTCATCAGCTTTTACAGCCC
>NZ_JVIQ01000033.1:0-27966 GCF_001072745.1 Streptococcus sp. 400_SSPC
GATTGCTGAAATCATCCACTGGATAATTTCACCTAACGTCCGTACTCACCTAAGGAAAGTTTTTTAGAAGATTCTATTTTCATTTTGAAAGTAAAAAGAGACAAAGAGGGTGATCTTTGTCTCTATGAATGTTCGTCACGTGATGTGAGGGGTAGATAAAGAGTGATTTTCGTATAGCTATTGGCCTTAGAATCAATCTCCATATGATAGGCTTCGCCAAATTGGAGATGCAATCGTTGGTCCACATTTTTCAAGCCAACACCTCCTAGCCGAAGAAGGGTTTGGTCTGTCGACTCAGACAAGGCAAAGCCTCGTCCATTATCGTAAATCGTCAGAACCACTTGTTCTTCTCTGATTTCCGAAGTGACTCGTATCATGCCCGGCCGATCCATCTCCTTGATGCCGTGATAGATGGCATTTTCCACTAAGGGTTGTAGAACCAGTTTTGGAAGCTGATAATCTCCCAACGTCCCCTCTTCAAAAATTTCATAATTCAACTTATCTCCATAGCGTTGTTTCTGAATGAAGAGATAGTGGCGCACATGGTCTATTTCGTCCTGAAGCCTAATTTGTTCCTGTCCTTGATTGAGAGCAAGGCGGAAATATTTGGCTAGGGACTTAGTCAAGTCAACCACGCGCTGACTATCATTAAACTCCGCCATCCAGACAATCGTATCCAAGGTGTTATAGAGGAAATGAGGATTGATTTGGGCTGAAAGAGCTCGCAGTTCATAACGTCGCGCGTTTTGTTCCTCTTCTTTAACCAATTGCATAAGGTTTTCAATTTGATCCAACATACGGTTAAAGGCTTGAGCAAGATCTACCAATTCGGGCGATCCCTTGGTAGTTGCCCGCAAGTGGGAATCACCAGCTCCTATTTTCAAAATGACAGCCTGTAAGTCTTGTAGGGGTTTAATCCACAAGCGCAGAATGAACCAGATTCCCATCCAGCACATGATGAGGACGAGAACTCCTAAACCTATAAAGGAATAGAGCATTTGCGACTGAAGCATCTGGAGACCTTCCAGAGAAGCCACTCCAATTAAGGTCCAATCACTCTCTGGTATAGCAATTTGGTAGACAAAGTTCTGCCCCTTTTGGGCATAGCCATCCTTGACAGCAATATAGGGTTGCATGGCCTGCATTTCCCGACTGGAAGAATAGACTGTCTTTTTAGGATGGTAGACAAATTCATGCTTCTGATTGACGATGAAACTAAAGCCTTTTTTGCCTAGTTGGAGATGATCCAGATAAGCCTCTAGACTTTGATAACCAATATCTAGGCGCAAAACTCCTAGATTTTGACCAGAAGCATCCACCACTTCCTGGGTGATAGAAATCACCCACTTGTCCTTCTCTGAAGACAAGGATTCCTTCCGGGCCGGCGTCAAGACTGGAATGGCCCTCTCCTTGATAGCTTCCTGATACCATCTTTCGTTCATCATATCCGATGAGGTTTGCATGCTAATTTGAGAATCCGTAGCAACGAGGCGTCCATCCTTAGTCACCAAGACAGCCGAAACCAGATCTGGGTCTGTCTCAATAATGGTTTGCATCAGACTTTGAACGGCTTCTGGGCTCACCTCCTTGTCTTGAGCAAACTGACGAACGGTCTCTTCTTTACTAAGGACCGAGGTGGTCTGCTTCAATTTTTTCAGATAGGAGGTGATAAACTGACTACTCTGGTCGATACTATTACGGGTTGTCCGCTCTGTCAGTTGGCCAATGGTTGCTGAGCTAGTTTGATAGTATAGACTACCGACCAAACCCAAGAGTAAGAGAATGAAGACAAATACATAGATAATCAGCTGAATCAGCAAAGGGTATCGTTTCATTCATGCTCTCCTTTTTTGTATTGTCTTGGGGTTACACCGACTACTTGTTTAAAGCGTTGAGAAAAATAGTTCATATCCTCAAAACCAACCTGATCTGCAATCTCATAAATCTTGAGATCCGTCGTCAATAGTAAAAGTTTGGCCTTTTTCATCCGTTCTTGGATCAAGTATTCTTGAAAAGGGAGGCCCAATTTTTTCTTGATTAGAACACTCAGATAAGAGGGACTAAAACCCAGTTGAGAAGCCAAGTCCTTGAGGGTCAATTGGGAATCCGCTAAGCGGGAATGAATAGCCTCTTCCAACTCTGTCGAATAACCATGGCTGACCAAATCTTCGACTTGCGCCTTCTTTCGCTCTTTGTCTAGCTTTCCTTTCACCTTGGCTAACATCTCTTCAATATCATCTTTTGAAAAAGGCTTCAGCAAATAATCATCCGCACCTAACTTGATGGCTTTCCTCGCAAACTCAAAGTCATCATAACCTGTCAAAAAAATGATATGGCAAGACGGTGATTGCTCTTTAACGAGATGGGCCAGATCCAAGCCATTCATTTGTGGCATGTTGATATCGGTTAGAAGGATATCGGCTGGTTGCTCTTGAAACTTCTCCCAAGCCTCACGCCCATTTTCTGCCTGGTTGATGACGGTCATTCCAAACTGTTCATAATCCACTAAGGAAGTCAGTCCCTGCCGGATAAGCTCTTCATCTTCCACAATCATGATCGCATACATGTCTTTCACCTACTTATTTTTGCTATACTTATTATAGCAAATTATAGATCGAATTGTCTCAGACATAGTCCAATAAATAACCGTAGCCCCTTTCTTTCATTTCTGCTTTGGGAATGAAAGTAATTGATAAACTATTGATGCAATAGCGAAGGCCGCCTTTTTCCTTGGGACCATCGGTAAAAACATGGCCCAGATGGGAATTTCCCACACGGCTCCGAACTTCTGTCCGAGTCATATTGAAACTCTTATCTTCCTTGTAGGTTGCCACATCCGGACTGATCGGTCGGCTAAAGCTTGGCCAACCACAACCAGAATCAAATTTATCTTTTGAGGAGAAGAGGGGCTCTCCTGTTACGACATCCACATAGATGCCCGCTTCAAACTTATCCCAGTAGCGGTTAGAAAAAGCACGCTCTGTATCATTCTCTTGCGTCACTGCATATTCTTCGGGCGATAACTTCTTCTTGATCTCTTCATCGCTCGGTTTTGGATAGCGACTAGCGTCAATAACCGGATAAGAAGCTTGATTCACATCAATGTGACAATAGCCATTCGGATGTTTCTTTAGATAATCCTGGTGGTAGTCCTCAGCCTTGATGAAATTGGTCAGTGGCTCTTTTTCCACTGCTAACGGTTTGTCGTATTTTTTTGCCACCTCTTCAAACACTTGGTTTATGGTTGGCAAATCTGCTTCATCGGTGTAATAAACTCCTGTCCGATATTGACTGCCCTCATCATTTCCCTGACGGTTTTTTGATGTTGGATCAATAATCCGGAAATAGTGTAGAAGCAGTTCTTTCAAGGAAACCTTCTTGACATTATAGGTGATGTGTACCGTTTCAGCATGCCCTGTTTGCTTGACCAGTTCATACTTGGTGGTATCCCCTTTTCCATTGGCATAACCTGATTCGGCATCAATGACACCCGGAACACGGGAAAAATACTCTTCCACACCCCAGAAGCAACCACCAGCTAGATAGATTTCTCGTTGGTCTTCTGGATTGACTTTTTCTTCCTTCTTTTTGTTTGCTACTGGTGTCTGACTCATGGACGCTTTTTTGATCTGCTCAGTCGTCGCATCTGATGTATCCAAGGCCATGGATCCTTTGACAAGGAAAAAGATTCCAAAACAAAGCAGGCCCACTAAAAGAACGGAAATGAGTTTCCATTTTGTTTCCATTTTATGTCCTCCTTACTTCATTTCCTTTAGAGTCTGGACAATATCTTCCTTGCTCATATAACCGATATGGGTCTTAGCGAGAGTTCCATCGCTCGCAATAAAGAGAGCAGATGGATAAGAGCGAATCCCATACTCTTTTAACAGCTCCCCTTTACTATCTAGCAAGACTGGGAAATCCTTGTAATCCAAAGACTGGTACCAGTTTTTGAAATCTGCTTCCGATTTTTCACCATTAAAGGTTGGAGCTACAACGGATAAGACCACATAATCCTTACCCTCCTCTGCCTTTGCTAAATCATTTGTGTCGCCTAATGTTGAAAGACAGATTGAGCACCAGGAAGCCCAAAATTTGAGGTAAACTTTCTTTCCCTTGTAATCAGATAAGCGGTAGGTCTTACCGTCTACTCCTTGCAGGCTAAAGTCTTGAACCTTCTTTCCAGCTTGCTCTGAAGATCCCATTGTGGATGTCTGCTTAGTCTCACTTTTGTTGGATGATTCCATTCCTTGGTTAGAGCAAGCCCCCAAAAGTCCAGTACACAAGAATCCTGCAGCTACTAAAGCTAATTTTTTCATCATTATTGCCTCTTTAAACAAGGAGAAAGTCACCCTCAGATGACCTCTCCCTTCTTTCATTCCTTGTCTGATTTCATATCCGATGATTTACTCTTTTCATCTTTCATTTCTGAATCGCTGGATTTCATCTCATCTTTTTTCATATCGTCCTTCATTTCAGAACTGCTGTCAGACATCATAGATGAATCTTTCATGTCTTCTTTTTTCATTTTATCATCGGACATGGATGAATCCTTCATGTCATCCTTCTTCATATCGTCCTTCTTCATCATACTACTATCGTCCGTTTTTTTCATGTCTGAATCCGATTTCTGTCCAGAACAAGCTGCTAAAGTGACGATGCTAAGTGTAGCAATAGAAAGTGCAAGAATTTTTTTCATGATTTTTCTCCTTTAATCATTCAAGATTAGTGAAACAGGGATGCGAGGCTATTAAGATTTCCTAGCATCAGCAAGATACCCATCAAGATGATGAGGGCACCACCAATTTTTTTCAAGGTTCCCATATGGGGCTTGAGTTTAGCAAAATGTTGTAGAACCCAGCTAGAAGCCAAGGCCAAAAGCAAGAAAGGCAGAGCTAAGCCTAATGTATAGACCAGCATCAGGAGAGCACCTTGCAATGCACCATCTCCTCCAGAAGCCGCAATGGCTAAAACAGAGCTCAAAACTGGTCCGACACAAGGGGTCCAACCAAAACTGAAGGTGACCCCTATCAGAAAAGCATTGAAGAATTCATTGCGCTCCCGATTCTTTTTGAGTTGGATGGTCTTTTGTTTTTGGAGTTGCTGAAGATTGATGAGGCCCATCTGATGGATTCCCAATAAGATGACAATCCCTCCTAGTAGGTAACGGAACCAGGGAGCATAGAGTACCTGACCAAGGGCACCTGCACCATAACCTAGGATGAGAAATACGGTTGATAGACCAGCAATAAAACAGAGGGTCTTGACCAAGCCGTACCAAGAAATATCCCTTCCAAAAATACGCACCGTTTTTTCATGCTCAGAATCTAATAAGATCCCTACATAGACTGGCATCAGTGGCAAAATACACGGGGAGAAAAAGGATAGAACTCCCGCTAAAAATACTGAAATGGAAAACAAACTGGTCTGAATCATTTCACTACCTCCCTTTCTTTCTGACACTAGTATAAAGAAAAAATCTCTCTAAAAATAGAGAGATTGATATGCAAAAACTTGAATTTGATTGGAAGGTGAATGTTCCCCTCTGCTAACACGATGTCATACGTGCAAGTACGAAATTTGTCAAACAAGCTACTTTAATTCTTTTTCAAATAGTCAATGGCATCCTGCAAAGTTTTGACAGGAACAATTTTCATCTTGGTTTTAATTTTCTTAGCTGTTTCTACCGCTTCGTCGTAGTTGCTCTTGGCATTCGGATTGTTCTTTTTAACTTCCTCTGTCACCGGATTATCAGGGGCAAAGAAGATTTCAGCACCAGCGCGATCTGCTGCTACGACTTTTTTATCCACTCCACCGATATCTCCGACAGTCCCATCATGGTTAATGGTCCCTGTCCCTGCGATATGGCGTCCCTGACGAAGGTCTGGATCCGCTACTTGGGTATAGATGGACAAACTAAACATCATCCCAGCACTTGGACCACCGATGCCAGCTGTCGCAAACTCAATCGGTACGTCACTCTTCACTTCTGTCCGGTCAATCAAGCTAATCCCAATCCCATTCTTGCCATTGACCAACTTAATAATCTTTCCTTCAGCAGTCTTGGTCTGGCCATCTTCTGTGTAGGTCACTGAGACCTTGTCCCCAATTTTTTGGGAACCAACATACTCGATGAGCTCTTTTGAGCTCTTGAATGTTTTGTCATTGACAGCCGTAACTGTGTCCGCAATATTTAAAACGCCTTTGAAGGTAGAGTCTTCTGCTACTTGCATGACATAAACACCGAGGAATTCCATCTCTGTATCTTTTCCAGCCGTTTTCAGTCCTTGGTATTTGGCAGTATTTTGAGAGGTTTCCATATAAAATTGATTGATCCGGAAAAATTCCTCACTGGAACTGCCACCTGTCATTTCTTTTTCAGAGTAGATATCTGTAAAAGGAGTCACCCAGGCATAGACTATATCCGAGAAGGTCGCTTGCTTGACGGCAACAGTGACAAAATCATACGAACCGGATGCTTCATCATTTTTCTGGTTGACGCGCATCACTTGGCGAATATCTTCTGAACTCCCAGGCATTTCCAGATAATAGGGTAGGGGAACAAAGAAAGCTAGCAAGGCCAAAATCAGAAGCAGGGTCCCAATCATCGGCCAACGATAAGTTCTCCACACACTATCTTTTTTGCGCACAGGTTCAAATGGGCTTTCTGGTAGCTGAGCCCTTGGTTTCTCAAATTCTTTCATTCGTTTTATTTCATCTCCTTTATAACACTCTCTGGGACATAGGCACTGACATCCTGCTGGAAGGTCAGCAACTCGCGAATTCTCGTCGAGCTCAAGGCCTGGTACTGGGGCTGGGCACAGAGATAGATGGTCTCAAGCTCTGGAGCCAGCTGGTGATTGAAGTAGTCCATATTGCTTTCATAGAGGAAGTCCTGACTATTGCGCAACCCTCGGACCAAACTGGTCACCCCATACCGTCTAGCCACCTCTACTGCCAACTCTGCCTCTGCGGTGATGACTCTTACATTGGGCAAATGAGCCACTGCTTCTGTCACCATGGTTTCCCTTTGCTCAATGGTAAAATAGCCCTTCTTCTCATGATTAAAGAAGATGCCGACATACAAGTGATCAAACAAGCGACTAGCCCGCTCTATCAAATCCAAGTGTCCCAAGGTCATTGGGTCAAATGAACCTGTAAATAATCCGATTTTATCTGACATAAACCGTCACCTTACTAATTCCGTAGATTTTTTCTTTCCAGATTCCTAGACAAGCAATTTCCTCAGGCAAGTCCACTACCTTGTCTGTCTCACAGACGACCATGACTTCTTCTCCCAGCAGGTCTCGTTCAGCCAGGGCCTCAATATCAGCTACGATCTGCTCTTTTGCATAGGGAGGATCCAGGAAAATAAGATCAAAGGTCCCCTGCAATTGATTGAGAGCTTGGTGAGCCTCCATCTTCAGCAATTGAAACTTGTGGCTTTCCTTGGTCATTTGGATATTACTGGCAATGATCCCTTGGGCTCTGCGGTCTTTCTCAACCAAGACAGCCTGCTCCATCCCCCGAGATACCGCCTCGATGGACAGACCGCCTGAGCCAGCATATAAATCCAAGACCCGCCCCCCATCAAAATAAGGACCGATCATATTAAACATAGCCCCTCTGACTTTATCTGAAGTGGGCCTTGTTGTCTTTCCTTCGAGCGTCTTAAGAAGACGCCCTCCATAGGTACCTGATACAATCTTCATAGAGATTATTATATCAAAATTTGGATAAAAGATACAAAAACACCCACCTCTCCCATCTGAGATCCGCTTAAGTTAAATCCCTTTCACTCCTAAAGAAAAATCCTCTCACTTTTCTCTTGAAGTCCGCATTTATTTTTGTTATACTATACGTAACTTTCAAAACGTTACATAGGAGAATGCAGATGTTTGATGCAAAAAAATTAAAAGACCGTAGACTTGAGCTCGGCCTGACCCAATCCCAGGTCTACGAATCCTTAGAGATTAGTCGCAAGACCTACTCTAGTTGGGAGAATGGCTTAGCAGAGCCACACGATAAAAACCTCAGGAGGTTGGCCAAGCGCCTCTCCGTTAAAGAGGACTACTTTGTCGACAAGAGCTCAGCGCTTTTCACCTACCCTTTACTAACTCCGCCCCATCAGAAAAAAGTCGATCTCTTGGCTAGCCAACTCTTAGCTGAGCAAGAAAAGGTGGTCTCTTTGATCCCTTACCGTGTCCTCTCTATCGACTTGGCAGCTGGACATGGTCATACCTTTTATGACAATGAAACTGACTACGAGACCGTTTATTTTGACCAAGAGATCCAACACGACTTTGCCTCTTGGGTCTCTGGAGATTCTATGGAACCAAGCTATCCAAACGGTTCCGTTGCCTTGATGAAACAGACCGGATTTGACTATGATGGAGCAGTCTACGCCCTCATGTGGAATGGGAAGACCTATATCAAAAAAGTCTATCGGGAAGAAGAGGGCCTCCGCCTAGAGTCCATCAACCCAGCCTATGATGATCTCTTTGCTCCCTACGAAGATGAACCAAAAATCGTCGGTATCGTTGTCGGTCACTTCCTCCCTCTGGAGGTCTAGACATGCTTTTTGATTATTCACGTGAGCCTCGGTCTGATATTGCTTTTGTGGATATGAAAAGTTTCTATGCCAGTTGTGAATGCGTCCGCCTCGGCCTCAATCCCTTGACTACTTCTCTTTGTGTCATGAGTCGAAGCGACAATTCTGCTGGCCTCATCTTAGCCAGTTCCCCCGTTTTTAAACAAGTCTTTGGGAAGAAAAATGTCGGACGTAGTTATGATCTGCCCTTCGATCTCAAGACGAGGAAATTCAATTACTACCTGGCCCGTAAGCAAGGCCTGCCTACAGATCCAGCCTTTGTCCACTATATCGAAAGCTGGGCCAAGCGCACCTTTATCGTGCCCCCTCGCATGAATGCCTATATCCAGGTCAACATGGAAATTCAGCAAGTCTTTCAAGAATTTGCTGCTCCAGATGACATCTACCCCTATTCCATTGATGAGGGATTTATCGATTTGACCAGCTCTCTCAACTACTTTATTCCTGATCCTCAGCTGGACCGACGCTCCAAGCTGGATCTTCTTTCTGCTCGTATCCAAAAGCGCATTTGGCAGCAAACTGGGATCTATGCTACTGTCGGGATGAGCAATGCCAATCCCCTACTGGCCAAACTGGCCCTGGACAACGAGGCCAAGCACCAGAAAACCATGCGGGCTAACTGGTCTTACGAAGATGTCCCCAGTCGAGTCTGGCAGATAAAAAAACTAACTGATTTCTGGGGGATTGGCCATCGAACAGAAAAACGCCTGAACAAACTAGGCATTCACTCCATCTATGAACTGGCCCAGGCCAATCCAGACCAGCTCAAAAAAGAATTTGGAGTCATGGGCGTCCAGCTCTGGTTTCATGCCCATGGGATCGATGAAAGCAATGTCCATCGCCCCTATCAGCCAAAGTCTCACGGTCTAGGAAATTCGCAAATTCTTCCTTGTGACTACCACCGCCAAAGCGATATTGAATTAGTCTTTCGGGAGATGGCTGAGCAGGTCGCTATCCGCTTGCGTCGGGAAAAGAAAAAGACCCAATTGGTTTCCATCCACGCTAGCTATTCCAAACAAAAACAGCTCCCCTCCATCCACTGCCAGCGAAAGATTGAACCGACCAACTCTACCGCTCAATTAACCAAGGAGGTCATCCAACTCTTTCGTTCCCACTACCAGGGAGGAGCCATCCGGCAGATCGGAGTCTTTTATGGAAAGCTCGTAGAGGAGAGCTTCCAGCTGATCTCCCTATTTGATGACCCTGAGCAAACTCAAAAAGAAGAGGCCCTCCAAGAGACCATTGACCACATCCGTGACCGATTTGGCTTTGCTTCTCTACAGAAGGGATCTGCCCTATTAGAAAATTCGCGCGCTCTGGCTCGAAGCAAACTGACCGGAGGCCACTCTGCAGGAGGTTTAGATGGCTTAGCATGATTGATCGTTCTTATCTCCCCTATCAGTCGGCACGCGACTTCCAAGACCGGGGCATGGCCAAGTGGGCTGGCTTCTTCCTCTCTGAGCATTCGACGGCCTTACAAACAAACCAGCTCTCTCTCGAAGAGCTTCGCCTCCTCTCAAACCAAGAAATCCGTCACCTTCTCGAGCAGGCTTATCAGCAAAAGACTCCCCTCTCCCTCGCTACCCTCCAGGACAATCAAGTCGCCATCTACTATGGCCAAGTCTATAGCTTAAGCCCTTCCGAGGTCCTCATTAAAAATGGCCAGCACTACCACTCTCTCCTTCTATCGACTATTTTTTCTATTGAACCAGGAGATTCTAGCTATGAAACCAGCTCTGAATAAACACGAACTCCAATTTGATTATTTTTCAGATAATTACCAGCAGTTCGAGCATGATTTTTACCGCCTGGCAACGACTGCGATCCCCTTGGTCTTTTTAGAAGATGACCTGCTCCGTTCCATGTCGACAGGTCAGCGAAACTATTTCAGACTCCACCACACCCAGAGTCGTGATCATCGTGACCACTACTTTCACTTTCGCGTCTCCACCCATCCCAAATCCCCACTGACACGGATTTATAGCTACCTAGGGCACAGCCCATCCAAAGAATACAAAGCAACCTCCTAGATAAACTAGGAGGTTCTTTTATCATGTTGATGAAGAGGATTTCGCAACCCAACCAATCGCATCTGCAGGAGGATTGTCCACATCAATCCAGATGAAGTCAATACCGATTTCACCGTTTTTGAATTTAGAAAGACGAATACCATTGATTTCTAGCTGAGACAATTTCTTACCCGTTAGGATCTCTCTGTCTTTTAACTGAAAGACCCCTCGAAGGATCCAATTGCCAAGGATTTCTTGCTTATCAGTTGATTGAATGGCCTTCCCAGCTTCTTGGTTGATATAGGCAGTAATCACATCACCTGATGATAAAAATCGTAGCTTAAAGGTCCGTTCTTCTTTGGGGAGTGCAAGTTTACTCGTACCTGGCTCAAACCTTCCAATCCCTTTACCAAAAAAGTCTGGACGCTCCTCATGGAAACGTTTGGAATCAGGAAGAGGAATATACACTTCACTGACTGGACGATACACCAGCTGTTCAATTTCTTTGATTAGTTTTTCATTCCCCGTCTCGTGTACAAAGCGAATCAAGTCCTCACGAATGGACTTCATCTGGGCTTTTTCTTCCTTGGTAGACCATTTTTTCAAGAGGATTTCTTCTAAAGAGAAGGTCACAAAAGCTAATTCTTCTGGAGCCAGACTATCTTTAAATTTGTCCTGAATCTTTAAAATCCGTGGCAAGCGCTCCTTCTTGGCCAACTTTGAACCACCATTAAAAGCATTAAAGCCAGAATTTTCTTCTACATTTCCGTGCTTGTCTGTGATCACCCACGACACCGACTCAAGAATCTCCGAATCACTTTTTTCCGAGGTCAATAAATGAAGGTGTTCAAAAAGATAAAAGGGATCTTCGACATAATTCACATCCCAAGTATCAACCACAATCTCCTTATTCCTAAAGGTCATATGGAGCTGACTATCTGCAGCCGTGTATTTATAATCATGCTGGCCATCTGTAAAACGGAAATTCGTCGGATTGTTCTTGGTTGTAGAACCCAGAATCTTGAGATGGTCTAGGTCAACAGGCAGATAAGTCGTCTCTCCTACATGGATCTGAGGCTTGTGTCCTTTGGAAGTCGGCATCAAGACATGATAAACGGCTTCTACGTGACTAGCATCAGAATGAAATCCCTTAATGAGAGCTTTTGAGGATTCAATCCGTTGATTTCGCAAGGTCGCAATCTCACGAGCCAGTTTTTCATAGCGAGCACGATTTTCTTTATCAGCAGTCTCCTTGTCAGGCGAAATATCAGCATGAAATCGAATTTCACTCAACAGCTCATTCCAAGACTGTGAATCCTTTTTGAACTGAGCAATCTTTTGATCCCCAGATTCTAAACCAAAGGATTTAATCCCAACCAAATACTTATGTTGCTCATCAACTACAACCGAAGCATCATAGGAGGTATTAGCAATATCCTCACCAACCGCATGAAAAGCCTTTTGGAAAACAGTCTCTTGAAATTTTGAATTAACAATCGGAGCAACATAGCTCTCCCGATCATCAGAATCTTCACCCTCTGCTTTTTGAGAAAAGGCCTCACTTAGACTAGCAAAGTTGGTAATGAGAGTCTTGTATTTCTCTTTTTGTTCTTGTTTTAGGTGTTCCCACATCATTCAATCCTCACTTCTTATTTAAGTATATCAAAAGAAGACTAGTTTTTCACTAGTCCCCTTACTTATATAATTCGTTAAATAATGCTGTAAAATTCAAAATTTCCACGTCTTTTTACCAATCTGAAATAATCTTCGTCAGATAAAATGGCAAGACCATCCTCATAGGAGGCAATCTTCTTCTCTGCTTCCTCATAAGTGGAGACAAATTCTTTCACATAAGACTGGCCCTCAAACTGACCATTCATCTTGGTATAGATTATCGCGAATTTTCCTGAGCGATCCAGTTGAGACGGCCCATTGCTCTCATTAAGGGCAAAAGCAATCCGCTCTGCAATGCGTTTAATCACGGGCACAACCACACTGTTTCCAGCTTGTTTGTAGAGTTGACCATTGGAAACCCCCTCAGGCAACTTAAATGTCTTTGGATAACCTTGTACATTGAAGGTTTCTTTTGGTGTTAACTTACGAATTTCCCCAGTGTCAGTCAAAATCAACGGAACATTATGCCCGCCTGTTCCCATATTGGCCGTTAAGGTTGGAACAACGCCGTTTTTATTCTCACGAACGTATTGACGACGCCACTGGTAGACCGTGTCTTGACTGTTCACATTGGCCTTGAGATCAGCGTAGAAATTCTGCTTGCCTTCTCGATAATAGTAAGCCTCATCAGGCTTGGCACCAAAATCAATAACATCAGCCAAGGTCGTTGTCAACTTGATTTCCTCTGGGAATTCAAACAAGTCGTAGGCTTCTTTGGTATCAAAACCAACAATATAGATCCGCTCACGGTTTTGTGGGATATTTCCGTAGTCTTTCCCGTTGAGAACCTTCCACTTGATGAAGTAGTTGTTCTCCGTCAAGGCTTCACGAATAACCTTGAAGGTATTGCCGTGGTCATGACCGACCATGTTCTTGACGTTTTCGATAAAAATGGCGCGAGGTTTGCACCCCTCAATCATGCGAAGCAATTCGAAGAAAAGATCGCCACGATCATCATCAAAGCCCTTGCGATAACCCGCAATACTAAAGGCCTGACAAGGGAAACCTCCCATAATCACATCCACGCGCTCAGCCGGAATGTCTTCCGGCTGCACCGCATGAATATCACGACTATCCAAATGCGTATTTGGATAATTTAAACGATAAGTCTGACGCGCATACTTATCAAATTCATTGGCATACACCACTCTGAACTCGTTGGTTTGTTCAAATCCCAACTCAATTCCCCCAACACCTGAGAAGAAAGCTGCAATGTTGTACTTCTCAGGTCGGTTCGAACTTACAGAATTAGTCATGTAGTTACCTGCTTTCTAGAAAATTAAAATAAGTCTTCTAATTTTTCTTTAATACACTTAAACATTGATGATTCTGGCTGTAATTTTGAGACAGCTCTTCTTTGCTCCTGAAAAATATCTTCAGAAGTTATATCTTCTATCCCTAATGCTATTTGAGTTTTTTTTCTAAAATATTCTTTCCCATTTTCATCGTTAGAAAAATCATGATTATCATTATTTATGCTATCACATAACTTCGCCAAATAAAGCTCAGGAGTTTGGAAAGGAAGATAAGAGACGTATCTAGACCAATAGTCTATAAATCTTCTTTGCTTTTCAATTAATTCAGTATCATTTATTTGGCCTTTGTTTCCTGAAACTTTAAATTTAATTGAACATCCTGTTAGCTCTCGTATAATTTCATCAAGATTTCCATTGTCTGCTTCAGGAATTTTATCTGATATAACAACACCATTTTCAAGATAGTTCATTAAATCAACTGATTCACTAACATTAGTATTTTGATCTCCATCAAGCCAAAAATAATGATTGTCCGAATCTAGAAATGACGAGTTTAAAATATTATTGCAAATTATTTGATTCGCTCCACCAGGGATATAGTTAACAACTAAGTTTTGTTTTAAATTATCACTATCTGATTTATTAATAACAAAATCCAAAATGTATTTAGCGAGTTTATCTTCAACATAAATCATTTTCTTATCCCGATATATATCACCAAGCTCAAAAAATGCATCTTGATAATCAATATTCTCAGTTATTTTAATTTTATTTTCAACTCTTGAAACAGTTTTGATTGCTTCTTTTGGGAAATCTCTTAATAGCTGAGTTGAGTGAGTAGTAATAACTACCTGATGATTATTATTTAAAGTAATTTTAATTAAAAAATCTTTAAAGCGATACACTGCACTTGGATGTAATGAGATTTCAGGTTCATCGATTAACAGCAATGAATTATGAGGAGCATTAATTATATCATTTACCAAAAGAATGACTCGTGCTTCTCCAGTTCCTGCAAATGCTTCTGAATAAGCCTGACCGTTTTTTCGAACCCATATCGTCTTAGAGGGTTTATTTCCCGAGTACTTAGAGTAAAAATCGTGAGTAATTATTTTTATTTCATCATAGGATTCCCCCATAATTTCACTCACAGTTTTACAAACTTCATCTGATACAACTATATTTGACTTTATTCTTTGTTTCTGCTTATAGTCGTAACTATCTAAATTATTCTGAATAACTTCCGCTAATTTTTTAGATCTTAATCTAATAAAATCCTGCTTACTCCTTTGTCTAACAGTAGGTTGAAAATCATAGTGATAAAAGAAAAGATCAAAAGCCGAAACATATTCTTTACAGTCACAATAAACCACCTCTTTTTTTAGTACATTCCAACGAGTAGATGATGAGCTACCCAATGATTTATAATCTTTTTCAAGCACCATATCATAGCTCTTTTGAGGTCTTGCTGGTTCCCAATAATCAGGATTATTTCCTCTAAGAATTCTGGTCTTCAAAATCTCAACAATTTTTTTCGCAGGTTCAAAATAATATCCGTATATAAAACATTGTCTGTCAATATCTTCTCCAGATTGAATTTCATCAACATCTGTACTAAACCAGTAGTCTCCTATACTGTTACCATCAGTAGAACCATACAGAGCCTGTAAAATTGAGGTTTTATTTCCTCCATTCTGACCAACTAATAGTGTTATTGGATAAGTAAAATCAATCCTAGAATTTGGTACTAACGACTTATACTTTGGAAATCTAATATGTTCGATAAAAGGATAAAATGACTCTTTATTAAAAGTAAACTTCTTAGATAAATCCTCTAATAATTCAATCGTATTTTTACTCATTCATTCAACTCCCTAAAAACTGACATAAAATAATCTCCGCTAGCTTGAGCTAATTTCACTGGAACTGCATTACCAATTTGTTTGGCTAGTTGCCCTCTATTTCCAACAAAAATATAATCATCATCAAAAGATTGTAATCTTGCAGCTTCCCTTGCACTCAAAGCTCTATTTTGAGTTGGGTGCCCAAATCTACCTTTTGAATATGACATACACCCTCCTGTAATAGTAATGGAAGGTTTATTAATATCTAATATTCCATATACATCACTATGACCTGAACGATTTTTATGGCAATTTAATTCTAAGGCTTCTGGTAATGAAGTCCTATTTCCTCCATTATTTCTAATATGGATAATTCTCTCAATATTTACATTAGATAGTTTGTTCGCAACATGATTGTATATACCTTCTCCAATATATTCTTCACCACCTTCAATTGGAGGCAAATCCATTATTATATCCGCATTAATCCATGGAAGAAGGTTCAATTCTGGTATATTTGAATGAGTTTTGGAAGGTAAATCCAAAATTAAATTCGTGTTATGAAGGATTTCTTTTCTAATCCCATGTAGTACCAATCTTTTTCTAGATTGAGGAACTCCATAATCAGCTGTATTCAAGACATCATAATTAATATTATAATCATTACTAATTGATGATAAAAATTTATTAAAAATATTATGATTTTTTATTCGAGTCATCCCTGAAACATTCTCCATCAATAAAAAATCTGGAGTTAATTCCTTAATTAAGCGTAGAAATTGAAAAACAAGCTGGTTTCTCTCATCATTTTCATTATTAGTACCAATTGTTGAAAAACCTTGACATGGTGGACATGCCACTAGCATTAATTTATCGTCTGTATCAACTTTAAGATGCTGTTTTATTTCATCTCCTGACACAAAATTTATATCTTTATCTATTACATAAACCTCAGGATTGTTTAACTTGTAAGTTTTAACAGCTACGGAATCAATTTCAACAGCAACCTGAACATCTATGCCTGATTTTTTAAGTCCACTTGTAGTTCCACCTGCACCACTAAATAAATCAATAGCAACAATTTTCCCCATAGTATTCTCCTAAAGTTTCTTGTTTTCATTATAACATTATCAAATGTTAAACCCAACCCTAAAGGGTTAGGTTTAAAGCATCATTTCACCAACTTCTTCATCTCATCAATACGTGCTACGGTCGCGTCGTATTTGGCTTGGTAGTCGGCTTGTTTGTCGCGTTCTTTTTGGACGACTTCTGGTTTGGCATTGGCTACGAAGCGTTCGTTAGAGAGTTTCTTGCCTACCATATCCAGTTCTTTTTGCCATTTAGCCAATTCCTTGTCGAGACGAGCCAGTTCTTCTTCGACATTGAGGAGGTCAGCCAGTGGCAAGTAGATTTCTGCTCCTGTGATGACGCTTGACATCGCGAGTTCAGGTGCAGGGATGGTTGATGCGATCTCCAAGTGTTCTGGATTTGTGAAGCGTTTGATGTAGTTGACATTGCTGTTAAAGAAAGCTTCCAAATCGCTATCGCTTGTCTTAACAAGGACGGTGATTGGCTTGCTTGGAGCTACGTTTACTTCCGCACGCGCATTACGAACAGCACGGATCAAGTCTTTGAGACTTTCCACGCCAGTGTGAGCCGCCAGGTCTTCAAAGGCTGGATTAACAGTTGGGTATGCTGCTGTAACGATAGAGCCTTCTGAGATTTGTCCAAAGATTTCCTCTGTCACGAATGGCATGATTGGGTGAAGGAGACGAAGGATTTTGTCCAAAGTATAAAGGAGAACAGAACGTGTGATGACTTTCTCTTCTTCGTTATCGCTATAAAGGACTTCCTTGGTCAACTCAACGTACCAGTCCGCAAACTCATCCCAGATGAAGTTGTAGAGGATGTGTCCAGCGACACCAAACTCAAACTTATCAAAGTTTTCAGTGGCTTTTCCGATAGTTTCATTGAGGTTGTGTAGAATCCAGCGGTCTGTGACATTTCCAGCTTCCTTGTTGACCACTTTTTCGACATTGGCAGTTGCTTGCTCAAGGGTCAAACCTTCATTGTTCATGAGGATGTAGCGAGAGATGTTCCAGATCTTGTTGATGAAGTTCCAAGAAGCGTCCATTTTCTCGTAAGAGAAGCGCACGTCTTGCCCTGGTGCAGAACCGTTTGAAAGGAACCAACGCAGGCTATCTGTTCCGTACTTATCAATAACATCCATTGGATCAATCCCGTTACCGAGAGATTTCGACATCTTACGTCCTTGCTCATCACGAATGAGACCATGAATCAACGCATTTTTGAATGGCGACTTGCCAGTAAATTCCAAACCTTGGAAAATCATCCGAGACACCCAGAACGGAATAATATCATAACCAGTCACCAAAGTTGATGTTGGATAATAACGTTTAAAGTCTTCTGAGTCGACATCCGGCCAGCCCATGGTAGAGAATGGCCATAGGGCAGAGCTGAACCAAGTATCCAAGACGTCTTCGTCCTGAGTCCAACCGTCGCCTTCTGGAGCTTCTTCGCCGACATATATTTCACCCTCAGCATTGTACCAAGCAGGGATTTGGTGACCCCACCAGAGCTGACGAGAGATTACCCAGTCATGGACATTTTCCATCCATTGAAGGAAAGTATCGTTGAAACGAGGTGGGTAGAATTCTACCTTATCATCTGTGTCTTGGTTGGCAATGGCATTCTTAGCCAATTGGTCCATCTTGACGAACCATTGCGTAGACAAACGTGGCTCAACCACTACACCTGTACGTTCTGAGTGACCAACACTGTGGATACGTTTTTCAATTTTAACAAGGGCGCCGATTTCTTCCAACTTAGCCACGACTGCCTTACGAGCTTCAAAACGGTCCATACCTGCAAATTCAAAGGCCAAGTCATTCATGGTTCCATCGTCGTTCATGACGTTGACTTGTGGCAAATTGTGACGTTGACCAACCAAGAAGTCGTTTGGATCGTGGGCAGGTGTGATTTTCACGACACCCGTACCAAACTCAGGGTCGGCGTGTTCGTCCCCAACGATTGGGATGAGTTTATTAGCGATTGGAAGGATGACGTTTTTACCGATCAAGTCCTTGTAGCGTGGATCTTCTGGGTTGACCGCAACAGCTACGTCCCCAAACATGGTCTCAGGACGAGTTGTCGCAACTTCAAGGGCGCGTGAGCCGTCTTCTAGCATGTAGTTCATGTGGTAGAAGGCACCTTCGACATCCTTGTGGATCACTTCGATATCAGAAAGGGCAGTGCGAGCTGCTGGGTCCCAGTTGATGATAAACTCTCCACGGTAAATCCAACCTTTCTTGTAAAGGTCGACAAAGACCTTGCGAACGGCTTTCGACAAACCTTCGTCAAGAGTGAAACGCTCACGAGAGTAGTCTACAGAGAGACCCATCTTGCCCCATTGTTCCTTAATAGTAGTGGCATATTCGTCTTTCCATTCCCAGACCTTGTCGAGGAATTTCTCACGACCGAGGTCGTAACGTGTAATGCCCTCACCACGCAAGCGCTCCTCAACCTTAGCCTGAGTCGCAATCCCAGCGTGGTCCATCCCTGGAAGCCAGAGGGTATCAAAGCCTTGCATACGTTTTTGACGGATGATGATATCTTGAAGAGTTGTATCCCAAGCGTGACCAAGGTGAAGTTTCCCAGTCACGTTTGGTGGTGGAATAACGATTGAATAAGGCTTAGCCTTTGAATCGCCTGAAGGCTTGAAAACATCTTCATCAAGCCATTTTTGGTAACGACCAGCCTCAACCTCGGCTGGATTGTATTTAGGTGAAAGTTCTTTAGACATGTGTGTTCTCCTTAATATATTCTTGAACAATGTATTTGTTCTAAAAAATTTATTTCTTTTTCTTCGTTTTCTGACAAAACAGTGATATCAATATTTTTATGATACTGATTATACAGATAATCTGTAATATTTCTTTTTAACATTAAGAGTTCTCTTTGATTGTTTTTTTCACTATTGGTATATATTAACAATAAATCAATATCGTTGAAAAATTTATTCTCTAAGGAAGAGCCAAAATGATAAAGTTCAAACCGAATCTTCACATTTAATATTCTTTTTAATTCTATATCATCAATCAAACTTATAACCACGTTCCCCGTAAAGCCTCTTACCATCTTTTTTATCAATCCCAGTATAATATTGAGATGGATCTAGAAAGTTTAATGCACCCATAAATTCACGAAATGTAAATAACCCAAATTGATTTTCTAGAGCATATTTTTTTGCTTCGGATGTATAGCTATTCCACATGCTAATAGTTACTAAAGCATCAAAACCTTCATTAATTTTTTCAACAACATCATTAATTGATACAGTATACTTATTAGTTAGCCATACTAGATATATATTACCATTTCCAAGAACTAGTTTGTAAACAAAATCTTCCATTTTTTCATAATAGACAATATTAGAATGTCTTCTTAAATTTTGTTCAAAATAAAGAACCGACTCTGGTCTTGGTACGTCACTATAATTCACCATATTATTTTACTCCTTGATTACTAACAATCTGTTCCAACATCTTAGGAAATTCTTCTGGAAATGGTTCATAGGCACTTGAATCTAATCTATCTTCATTATTTTGTTCAAATGATTTTACATTTAATTCAAACTTATGAAATAATGACTTTTCTTCCCGACTAAAAAGCAACTTATGTTGTTGATATATATTTAATATTTTCTTGTTATTGTCAATAATTTCCATCTTGGATTCACACCATCTTTTAAATGATGCCTCGCTCATTGGACTATTTAAAGCAACGTCTGACTTTGGACCATACTTATAAAATATTTGGCTATTTTCATCTAAAATTTCAAGTATCATTTCTGATATTTCCATTTTTGAAATACTATTATTTACTTTATTTTCTTTAGTTAGATAACTTCTAACAATATCAAGTATCTTATCTTGAGTATTTGGATTTAAATCTTGATAGTATTTTATTAAATCATCTGTCAGAAGAATATTCGTGTTAGGATTAAAACTTAGTTGTGGAATACAGTTATATTTTCCTTTTTTTATATTACTATTTTGTTTGCCAACAAAAACAAAATAAAGCTCAAATCCTTTATAATCATCTTTCAATAATTCTTTTTTGGAAATTGTACTATGTATTTTTTGATTCTCACATGTACAAGAAACTTGCACAAGGATATTATTAGATTTATCAATTAAATCAATTGCTTCAAAGTTAGCATGAGCTATGTTTAAATTTTTTAATTCCCAAGAAAACAATTTATTCAAAATTTCTTTATAAAATGACTCAGCTAATACAGCATTATCAAGTAAATTAAGCTTTGCTCTTTTCTCAATAATCTCATTTAAATCTCTTAATGCTAATATGAATTCATCAATATTATCACTTGTATTCATATATTCTCTCCCACTCACTCTTCAGCAAGCCATATATCAGACTATCACAGCGATTGCCTTGGATATCTTTGCGGTCTCTTATGCGAGCTTCAAGGGTGAAGCCAAGCTTCTCGGCGACTCGTTGACTTTGGACATTGTAACCAAAGCAGACCAGTTCTATCTTGTGAAGATCCAGTTCTTTGAAAGCTAGATCAATCAAAGCTCGCGCCGCTTCGGGTACATAGCCTCGGCCCCAATAGTCTGGGTGTAAGGTATAGCCAATCTCCAATACATCGTCTTCGTGGCGATGGTTGAAATCAACAGAGCCGATGATCTTATCCGTCCCTTTGACCACAATGCCGTAACCAGCTGGAAGATTGTCCTTTTGATTGCGCTCGGGAAGGATATGTTCTAGGTAATAAATCTCATCTTCCAAGGTCTTGACGGGTGGAAAGCCTGCTGGGTAAGAGACTTCTGGACAACTGGCATAGTCAAAGATATCCTCAGCATCCGCCACGGTACGGACGCGCAAGACAAGTCGCTCAGTCTCTATTTGTTCCGGTAATGTAGCTCTTGTCATCTTCATCCCTCGCTATCTACAAAAAAATCGCCCCTGCCATCAATCTGACAGGGACGAATGTGTTTATCCGCGGTACCACCCAATTTCGGGCTCTTGCCCGCAACTTTGTTTATTTCATTTTCATCCATTAGCTACCAGTTTTGACACATTTGTGGACTTCTCAGCACCGCCACTTTCTGTAAAATGTGGGATTCAAAACACCTCTAACAGGTTCATTTTATCAAGTTTTCCTGGAAATAGCAAGAAATCACAAAAGAGATTATTTAAATTTAACGCCTAGTTCTTGCAATTTTTTGATGGTTGCTGGGCCGATTCCTTTAAGGGCCAACAACTCTTTTTCTGTCCAGTTTGCGAAGTCCGCAACAGAGCGAATACCTTCATCATAGAATGTTTGCGCACGATCAAGGGCTACACCATCCAAGCTTGCAGCGAATTCTTCCACTGAAGAAGCTGCTTGTTTCACTTCTTTCGCTACAGCTTTTGCTGCTTTCTCAACCTTTTTAGGTGCCTCTTTAACAGCTGCTCCTACAGTTGCAACAGCTTTTTTCAAAAGATGTCTATTTTGATGTTTGTATTGTTTCGCACGATTGACGTTCTTCTTTGCCATTTTTCCTCCTACGTATCCAGTGATCAATCCCTAAGGCAACAAGGTTTCATCACCAATATTACTTTCGATAATTCGTTGACGTCTGTTCAACTTTTTTATTGTAACACAATCCCTCGAAAAATCAAGTCATTGCGCTATTTTCAGCCAAATCCAGCTAGTCAAAGGCCTTCACAGAGATCCTTTAATAGGTTCTCTCTCCAAACAAGCCATCTGGAAGATCGTGGAAACCTTTCCCTTCGTGGTAGTTGGCAAACTTACCTTGCAAGAATTGATAGGCATCCAAGCGACTCTCGTAGCGGATCATGGCTTCCTTGGCCCGCTCGTCCTGATCCTCTTCATAGACCTTCTTGCTTTCTGTCAGGGCCATCTCATTGATCATGACCTGGGTCTTGATCCAAGCCTCAAATTCTTTCATAAATTCTTTTTCGTAACTCATTCTTACTCCAATCCTCTATAAAATTCACTATCGATCTCCCGATAGGGTTGGATATCCTGGACATATTCCAAGACACCTTGAAATTCTCCCGCTTTATCGCGCACTGCAGCATAGGTCACATGGACAAATTTCCCACGTGATTCTGATTTGAACCACATTTCGTACTTGTCTTTTTTCCCTTCTCGAAGCCCCTGTACGATGGCTTTGACCTTCTCCAAGTATTTTGGCGGGTGACACAGTTCGACATTGCGTCCTACCTGCGACGGTGTCCGTTTGAAAATCATCTCCTCAAAAGGCGCTGCATCATTGTAATATTGGAAAATATCATCCTTATTAACAAAGGTGATCTCCATCGGCAGATGGTTCAAGATCAGATTCGCCTGCTCCACAGAGAGGAAGCCATGGCCAAAAGCTTGTGGTTGCTGGCGATCGAAGCTCTCTTCTTTTTTCTTAGGCCTAAAAGTAATGGTCAGTTGTCCCTCAGGAGTCTCAATGACTTGGCTTTGCTCGCTTCCATTTGAAGAAAGAAGGACTTCACCTGAACCTTCTGTCTCAATTACTCCTTCTTCCTTAAAGTCCACGCGTTTCGGCACCCATTTCTCACTCGGAATGATGATGGCATAACCATAAGCATCACTTTCTTCCGCGATGGAGAGCCAATCATCCTGAGTGAAGGCATCCAGCAAAATCATCAAGAGGATTGACTCTTCCTTGAAGATCATGGCCTCAAACTCTTGCGCAAAGGCCTCAAAGCGTTCCTTGACTTCTGAGATAGGAGAATCAGGCAGGTCTTTGGCTACGTCCAAAGCTTTCGCAAAAAGTTCTCGAATCTGGTCGTCTACTCCCCACATGACTTTGGGAGGGGAATCATGACCATAGCGCTCCATAATGGGAAACATCAACTCTTCCTTCCGGCGGTAATGGCGATCAAATTGACCCACCAAGCCCAACTGACGCAACAAGCCTTTCTGAATCTCCTGGATCATCTCAGGATCCTCCGTCGTCTCATAATTATCCAGCAAACGGCGGACCCGCATCATAGCGGCCCGAAGGGCCAGGTTTTCCTGTTTAAAGATCTGAACCGGATGGCCTGGATGGTCTGTATCTGCCACTTCGACCCCTTGTACAGCGTTCTTAAAGAGATTGGCATGGACATCGCACAGCTCCATGACATCCTCAAAGGTGATGCCTGCATCGGAGTTCATCAGCTCATGCTCCATGAGGGAAATCTCAATCGCAGACACCCCGCTAAAGGTCGCATCAAAGCGCTCTTGGACCGATTCAGGAGAAGCACCATGATGCAGGTCTAATAAGATGTCTCTTAAGACATGAATTCGTTCATCACTCATTAGTCTAGCCCCACTACTTCATAGCCATTGGCCTCTAGCGTTCGTACAATCTTGTCCATAGGAGTGCCTTCAAATTTTGATCCTTGTTTTAAGGAAACCTTGCGCCCAACTGTATTGCGCATGATGGGATTGGCTAAGGGTTTAAAGCCCAACTCCACCAACAAATCCAACACTTCCGGATGTTGATCAATGACTTGAGCAACTGGAATCGATACATCAATTTTATTGTCCATCTCTCACTCTCACATTTCTTCTCTCATCTAAGCTCTTGGGAAACTAATACTCCTCCTGGGAAAGCTCTTCGGCCCTCTGATTGGCCCGTTCTTCTCCCCACCAAAAGGGCATCAACTCTCCCAGAGTAATAGTCTTCCGACTCTCATAATCGACCATAAACTCCAACTGGCTATTAGCTGGATCAAGTTCCATTAAGAACTCTCGACAAGCCCCACAAGGCATTCCAGAGCCACCGCCATAAGGTGGTCGATCTCGGAAGGCTAAAATTCGTTTTACCTTGGTTTGACCAGATGCTTGGTACATATTAAAGAGAGCCGCTCGTTCCGCACACAAATGGAAGAATCCACAGGTCCCTTCCATACAAAAGCCTGTAAAAATTTGTCCGTCCTCTGCCTCAATAGCTGCAACCACGTGTTGCGCATAGACAAAATCAGATACTTCATGGGGACGGTAGAGGGCCTTGGCCTTTTTATACATGATTTCCCAAATATCCATTGTTGATTCCTGTTCTATTAAGCTTTCTTGACTAACTTCACCACAGCCTCTGTCCGAGCTGTATGGGGAAACATATCTACTGACTGGATGTAGACAACATCATACACCTTGGTCAAGTCTACAAGATCTCGTGCTAAGGTCGAAACATTACAAGAGACGTAGACCATCTTTTGAGGAGCATAGCGCAACAAGGTATCAATCAATTGAACGCCAAGTCCTGTCCGTGGTGGATCCACAATGACTGCATCTGCTCGATAGCCTTCTTTGTACCAGCGAGGGATGATTTCCTCAGCTGTCCCAGCTTCGTAGTGGGTGTTATCAAATCCCATCTGCTTAGCATTGTATTTGGCATCCTCAATCGCTTCAGGGATAATGTCCATCCCCCGTACACTCTTTACCTTGTCCGCAAAGGCGAAACCAATGGTCCCAACCCCGCAGTATGCATCAATCAAATGATCCTCTGGTGATACATCTAAGGCCTTCACAGCCTCACTATAGAGGACTTCGGTTTGCTCAGGATTTAACTGGTAAAAGGCACGAGGAGACAAGGAAAATTCATAATCCAAGACCCCTTCTCGAATGGTCTCCTGTCCCCAAATAATCTGTGTCTTCTCCCCATAAATCTCGCTTGATTTAGAAGTGTTCAGATTGACTGCCACCGTTACAATTTCAGGATATTTTTCTACTAGGTCTGCGACCAAGTCTGTTAAATTGAGTTGCCGACTCGTCACCACGATCATTTGGACCTGACCAGACTTGCGAGCCCGACGCACCATAATGGTTCGAACCCCCAATTGCTTCCGATCATCTGAAATTGGAATCTGGTAGTAGGTCAATAGCTCCGCTACATGATTAGCAATTTCCTGAATGACCGGATCCTGGACCAGACAGTCCCTTAATTCCACCAAATAATGGGAATTTTGAGCGTATAAACCAGCCTTAACCTGCCCCTTAAATTTACGCGTCTGAAATTGGAGCTTAGCCCGATAATACTGAGGTTTTTTCATCCCAAGCGTCGGATGAATTAGATAATTTTCATAGCCTTTAGGAGCATATTTTTTCAAAGCCTGCTGCAATAAGTCTGTTTTGAACTCCAACTGCTTGCTGTACTTCAGATGCATGATTTGGCAGCCCCCACAGGTCTCATAAATATCACAGGTTGGCGTTACCCGATACTTGGAAGCCTTATTGACGGACAAGAGCTTGGCTTCTGCAAAATTCTTCCGAATCGCCGTAATTTGGCAAAAGACATCTTCACCCTTTAAAGCCCCAGGCACAAAGACCAAGGTCTTCTTGTAAAAGCCAATCCCTTCTCCATTAATTCCCATTCGCTTGATTTTCAAAGGAATTCTTTGTTTAACTTTTAGATTCATATGTCTATTATACCATGTAGTTTCTCATTCGTTTAGAATATGATAGAATTGAAAAGAAAAACAAGGAATCAGGGACCATTTCTCAAAAATACTACGAATAATATAGAGAGAAGGACTGATCATTTACCATCATAAAACTCAAACGAAACAGGAATCCTATGAAAATCACCAAATTAGAAAAGAAAAAACGTCTCTACCTTCTAGAGCTGGATCAAGCCCAATCCCTCTACATTACAGAAGACACCATCGTCCGCTTCATGCTCTCACGAGACAAGGAAATTAGCCAGGAAGAACTCAAGGAAATCCAAACCTTTGCCCAGCTCTCCCATGCTAAAAATTTAGCCCTCTACCACCTTTCCTTTAAAGCCCGTACAGGCCGCGAAGTTCGCGACTACTTAGCCAAGCATGAAATTGACGAATCTACCATTGAAACCGTCATGAACACCCTAAAAGAAGACAAATGGATCGATGACTTGGCCTATACTCGTGCTATCTTTCAATCCAATCACCTCTCAGGTGACAAGGGACCCTATCTCCTCAAGCAAAAGCTCATTCAAAAAGGTGTCTCTTCCCACTATATTAATCAGATTACCTCAGAATTTGATTTTTCCGAAGTAGCTCAACGAGCTGCCCAAAAACTAGCTAAACAATACGTTAAAAAACTTCCACCAAGAGCCTTAAAAGATAAAATCACACAAACTCTCATCAATAAAGGCTTTAGTTATGAAGTTGCTAAGAACGTCTATCACCAATTAGACATCGAGCAAGATGAAGAACAAACTCTCGACCTGATTATGAAGGAACTAGAAAAACAGCATCAGAAATACTCACGAAAATATGAGGGCTACGAACTCAAACAACGCCTCACCCAAGCTCTTGCTCGCAAAGGCTATGACTACTCTGACATTTCTACAGCTCTTCGAGAATTCCTTTAAATAAAAATACATGAAAATCCCTTATTTTCATGAAAATATGATACAATATAGAGGATGTACTTAGATTGTAGAAAGTTGGTAAGTTATGAAACTACCTAAAGAAGGCGACTTTATTACAATTCAAAGTTATAAACATGATGGAAGTCTCCACCGAACCTGGCGGGACACCATGGTACTAAAAACTACGGAAAACGCACTTATCGGCGTCAATGATCATACTCTCGTCACAGAGAGCGATGGTAGAAGATGGATTACAAGAGAGCCAGCAATTGTCTACTTTCATAAGAAGTACTGGTTCAATATCATCGCTATGATACGAGATAATGAAGTATCCTATTATTGTAATCTTGCCAGTCCATATTATATGGACCAAGAAGCACTAAAGTATATAGATTATGATCTTGATGTCAAAGTCTTCCCAGATGGTGATAAGAAACTGCTGGACGTAGAAGAATACGAACAGCACAAACGCAAAATGAACTATTCAGATGACATTGACTTTATCCTAAAAGAAAATGTCAAAATCCTTGTAGACTGGATTAACAACCAGTTAGGTCCATTCTCTGAGGAATACATTAAAATTTGGTACAACCGTTATGTTGAACTGCGAAATAAATAAAGTTGGAAAGAGCGAAAGCTCTTTTTTTCGAACTTAATACTTGCAATATCCAAGTAAAACAAGTACTATGTACTTAATAAAAATAGGAAGGGAAACACTATGGCGTTTACAAATACAAGAGGTCGCTATGCAAGTTTTGGTGTCATGACCAGCTTACCAGATGATATTATCGATAGTTTCTGGTATGTCATTGATAACTATCTCAAACACGTTTACCCCTTAAATTCTGTTTTAAAATTTGAACTGATCAATCGCAAAGGAAAAACAACCCTTCGCTTCAGTCAAAAAGACTTCCCCCTAGAAATCGCTGTTGATTTCCTTATTCCTTTCGACCCTTACTACCCAAGGCAAGTCAGAATCGTTGATAACAAAGGACGAGAAACCATCATGCTAATTGACGAATACCAACTATTATAACGAAAAAAGGCCTGATGGCCTTTTTTTGTTATAACAAAATAAAAAAGGTCACACGACCTTTCTACAGTATCGGGAAGACAGGATTCGAACCTGCGACACCTTGGTCCCAAACCAAGTACTCTACCAAGCTG
>NZ_JVIQ01000006.1:0-4935 GCF_001072745.1 Streptococcus sp. 400_SSPC
CTGCGTCTTGCTCGACAATCCAAAGACAATTGAGAGGCTAGGACTTTTGTCCCAGCCTCTTTTGTTTTTTCGAGGGATCAAAAAAGCCGTGTTCCCAGCTCCCTACTAAAGGAAGTTGGCCATGAACACGACTGATTGAATGGTTAGAATTTAGTGGGAGCCCTTTAATTTTTTCAGAAGAGTTTGCAGTTGCTGATGCTCTTCTTCGCTAAAGACACTCATAACTTTTTGAACATTTTGTATATGATCAGGAAGAACTTCGATAATTTTTTTACGGCCCTTTTCTGTCAAAGAAACAATGCAGGCACGACGGTCATCTGGATCCGTTTCACGCTTGATCCATCCATCACGCACCATATTTCGAATCACGACAGTCATATTTCCAGAGGTCGCTAAAATACTGTCAATCAGGTTCTGGATACGGAGATCCCCCTTACTGTACAAGGTTTCTAAAACGGAAAACTGAGTAGGAGTCAACTGATGTTCCTTAAAGACATGTGACTCTGCTGCACGAAAAGTCCGTTCCGCTTTGTGAAAGACAATCATAGTTTTTAATTCTGTTTGGGCTTCTTCAAATAGTTTTTCTAAATTCTTCATACTATTATTTTATCAATAAATAGTATTAGACGCTATTAAGCCTTAATATCAAATACATTACAGGTGGGTGACAAGATAATGGAATTATCAACACAAGAAATAGGTCTGTTAACTTCACTTTCAAATTATTTACAATTCGAATAGTTAGAAGGAGTAAAGTTTATGTGGAATCTTTAGCAAAATCTTGCTCCAAGTCAGATTTATGGTGTATAATATAGGTATTGTAGCCAGCTTCTGGTAGAATCTTAGTCTAAATTGGTTCGTCTGTAACTGGTCCCAGATAGAAAGTAGGTAAGGTATGAAAATTTCTGATCGTGTATTAAAGATGGAAGAAAGTGTCACCCTGGCAAGTGATGCCAAAGCAAAAAAACTAAAGGCAGAAGGAAAAGATATCCTCTTTCTAACCTTGGGCCAGCCTGATTTTCACACTCCTGAGAATATTCAAGATGCTGCAGTTCAAGCTATTCGGGATGGGCGGGCTTCCTTTTATACGGTTGCTTCTGGCATGCCAGCATTAAAGGCTGCCGTCAATACCTATTTCGAACGCTACTATGGATACACTGTATCACCAAATCAAGTCACCTTTGCGACTGGAGCGAAGTTTTCGCTCTATACCTTCTTTATGGCTGTGCTCAATCCAGGTGATGAGGTCATCATTCCAACACCATACTGGGTCAGCTATGGGGACCAAGTCCTGATGGCAGAAGGAGTTCCTGTATATGTCAAAGGGCACCAAGCCAATGATTTTAAGGTATCTGTTGAGCAATTGGAAGAAGCTCGTACAGAAAAGACCAAGGTCTTGGTCTTAAACTCTCCTTCTAATCCGACGGGGATGATTTATAGCAAGGACGAACTCCTAGCCATTGGAAATTGGGCGGTTGAACATGACATTATTATCCTAGCGGATGATATCTATGGTCGCCTGGTTTATAACGGCAATGAGTTTGTTCCGATTTCAAGCTTATCGGAAGCCATCCGCAAACAAACGGTTGTCATTAACGGTGTTTCAAAAGCCTATGCTATGACAGGTTGGCGGGTTGGTTATGCGGTTGGTGATCCCGAAATCATCGCAGCTATGAGTAAACTGACTGGTCAAACAACTTCCAACCTGACGGCCGTATCGCAGTATGCTACGATTGAAGCCTTGACAGGTCCACAAGACTCGGTAGAGGTGATGCGTCAAGCCTTTGAGGAGCGTTTGAACACCATCTATCCTCTTTTGAGCGAAGTTCCAGGTTTTGATGTCATTAAGCCACAGGGAGCTTTCTATCTCTTCCCAAATGTCAAAAAAGCCATGGAGATGAAAGGTTATACGGATGTGACAGAGTTTGCAACTGCCATCCTGGAAGAAGTGGGAGTTGCCCTCATTACAGGTGCTGGATTTGGAGCCCCAGAAAATGTGCGTCTTAGTTATGCTACTGACCTGGAAACGTTGAAAGAAGCTGTTCGCCGCTTGCATCAATTTATGGAAAATTAAAAATTAAGAGGCTGGGACAAAAGTCCTAGCCTTTCAATTGTCTTTGGATTTTCGAGCAAGACGCAGTGGTTGAGTGGGCTCTACTACGCTGATTTCATCAGCTTTTACAGCCTTACTCAACTGTGCGGAGGTGGGACGACGAAATTGAATTCTAACGAATTATCGATTTCTGTCCCACTCTCTTTTCTTTAGAATTATAAGTAATCGCCAGAAAGGATCCTATTCGCCTTTTTCACAGGGACACGGGTCTTAGCTCCGTTATTTCCTTTGGGAAGGCGGAGTTTTTGACTAGGTTTTTCTGGCAGCTGTGGAGTCACAGGTTTTTCAACTACTGGACTGGTCACTTCTTTATAGAAATAGGTTACTGTAACCAGGTTAGAAATGTGGAGTTTATGGGAGGTCAGTTCTCCTTTGTCAGCTGATTGGAAGGTATAAGTTTTTCCATTAGCTTGGATCTGAGCATGTGCTGTTGGTAGACCAGCTTCGTAAGCCAAATCAAGGCTCCGCTCGACGCTGTTTTCTTGGGAAGGCGCAATTTCTTGTCCCTTTTCATCCACAAAACGAGCTCGTTTAATAACGTCAGGATTCAAATCGATATCGTCATAGAGATGAATGACTTCAATGACCGGTGCTGTAGCAGAACCTTTTTCTGGAGCGCTATTGTATGCAAAGCCATCTTTGATACCAAGATCAGAATATCGCACACGGTACCATGTTTTTCCGTTTTCGTCTGTAACCGTTGCTGGTCCATTTCCAGAGACATCATATTCGGTAAAAGCATGGGCTTCAACTGTCTTGTAGACGACATCTGTTGAAGAAGCAACTGGAGAAAAGTCTGGTTTCAAAGTCCGACGACGATGGATAACACGAATTTCAGAGATTCGTGGATCTACTGGAGTTTTAGCAGAAGCTGGGGCTGCTTCCTCAACGGTTGGGGTAGTTGTTTCTTCGTTAGGAAGTGGGGCTAGTGTTTCGTTGGTAACTACAGTAGCTCCACTCTCTGAAATGACTGAAACAGGAGTAAGCGTATCTTGTCGCTCAGAGATAGGAGCAGTGATTAGTGCAGTCTGCTCATCCGCAAAAGTGGTTGTTGCGAGACTGAGGGCTAAAACAGCTGCACACAATCCCGTAGTGAGTTAAATTTTCTTTTTCATATTTTCCTCTTTATACATACTGATAGTATAACTTGCAAGCTTTTTACTTGTCAAAAACAGCTGCTATAAAGGGATGAAATTGCAGGGGTTTCCTTTGAATAATCAAAATATAGGATAGAATATTTAAATCGGTTCAAGAATTTGAGAAAGTTGAATTACTTTTTTTAAAATGTCTGTTTTCGTCAAAAAAAGCCGAATTTTTAGATTGTGAGAGATAGCTATCGGCTCTTATTTGTGGTAAAATGAAAGGTGATCATGTCTTCGGACAAGTACAATGAGAAAAGGAAGATGTATTATGAAAAAACGGATTACCATCATCGAAGTAAAAGATTACGTTGGTCAAGAAGTGACCATCGGGGCTTGGGTGTCGAATAAATCAGGAAAAGGGAAAATTGCTTTCTTGCAATTGCGTGACGGAACTGCCTTTTTCCAAGGGGTTGCTTTTAAACCAAACTTTATCGAAAAATTCGGTGAAGAAGTGGGTCTTGAAAAATTTGATACCATCAAACGCTTGAGCCAAGAAACATCTGTCTTTGTGACAGGGATTGTCAAAGAAGACGAGCGCTCTAAATTTGGTTATGAATTGGATATTACAGACATCGAAGTCATTGGTGAATCGCAAGACTACCCAATTACTCCAAAAGAACACGGAACAGATTTCTTGATGGATAACCGCCACTTGTGGTTGCGTTCACGCAAACAAGTAGCGGTGATGCAAATCCGTAACGCTATTATCTATGCAACTTATGAGTTCTTTGACAAGAATGGCTTCATGAAGTTTGATAGCCCAATTCTTTCAGGAAATGCGGCAGAAGATTCTACAGAACTTTTCGAAACAGATTACTTTGGGACACCAGCTTACTTGAGTCAATCAGGACAGCTTTACCTTGAAGCTGGAGCTATGGCCCTTGGTCGTGTCTTTGACTTTGGTCCAGTATTCCGTGCGGAGAAATCAAAAACTCGCCGTCACTTGACTGAGTTCTGGATGATGGATGCGGAATACTCATACTTGACACATGATGAGTCACTTGACTTGCAAGAAGCTTATGTTAAAGCTTTGCTTCAAGGTGTTCTAGATCGTGCTCCTCAAGCCTTGGAAACTTTGGAACGTGATACTGAGCTTTTGAAACGCTACATTGCAGAGCCGTTCAAACGCATTACTTATGATGAAGCGATTGATCTCTTGCAAGAGCATGAAAACGATGAAGATGCGGACTACGAACATCTCGAGCATGGAGATGACTTCGGTTCTCCACACGAAACTTGGATTTCAAACCACTTTGGTGTACCAACCTTCGTGATCAACTATCCAGCAGACATCAAGGCCTTCTACATGAAACCAGTTCCTGGTAACCCAGATCGCGTGCTTTGTGCAGACTTGCTTGCGCCAGAAGGTTATGGAGAAATCATCGGTGGTTCCATGCGTGAGGAAGACTACGATGCCCTTGTCGCTAAGATGGAATCACTTGGTATGGATCGTACAGAATATGAATTCTATCTTGACCTTCGTAAATACGGTACAGTCCCACACGGTGGATTTGGTATTGGTATCGAGCGTATGGTGACTTTTGCAGCAGGTACAAAACACATCCGTGAAGCCATTCCATTCCCACGTATGTTGCACCGTATCAAACCTTAATAACTATAAGAGAGTGGGACAGAAATCGGTAATTCGTTAGAATTCGATTTCGTCGTCCCACCTCCGCA
>NZ_JVIQ01000034.1:0-3085 GCF_001072745.1 Streptococcus sp. 400_SSPC
CGCAGTGGTTGAGTGGGCTCTACTACGCTGATTTCATCAGCTTTTATAGCCCTACTCAACTGTCCGGAGGTGGGACAACGAAATCGAATTCTAATGAATTACCGATTTCTGTCCCACTCTCTTTATGTGATATTACACTCCCAATCGGATATGAGGGAAGTGGTTGTAGAGGTAGTCAAAGGTTGACTGAAGTTTAGTGTCTGTTGTTTTACCAATGTTCTTAATAGGCATTTGGTATTTCTTTTGATTGTTTCGAACAGCAACTAAGGTTGAGTTTCTGTTTGAAGCAACGAAGCCACGATGCATGGTGAGAATGTGGTGGTAGAGATGGACGACCTGTTTGAGATCAATCGCCTTGAAACCTCTATAGTAGGCAATGAGATAGTCTTTATAAACAGCAATTTTCAGCACATCGTCGTGGAAAGAAGCTTGTTCCAGCAGGATATTGAGATTGTTCTTGGCCTCTGGATAGGCTGCATAGATTTCTTCGTAGGCAGCGATATTTTTCTTGCGGCCGATAATTCCTATAACGACAAAGAAAACACAGAGTCCAATCAAAAACAGAATGTAGAACATGAATGCAAGATTGTCAGATTCAAATTCAGTGATAGAGATATAGGAGCTGCTTGACATTACTGTGATGACTTCGGGATTGTCTGCTAGGAGACCGCGAACGAGGCTGCCATAATTAGAGATATATCCCTGATTTTTTTTAGGGGAGTTAGCATTAACATAGGAGCCAACGATTCGGACAGGATTTTTTTCCAGCTCGCCCTTTTTCTCTTTTTCCAAGAGCTGGGCAATCTGTTTGTCTCCCTTTTTAGCCTGCAGACCAACATATCCGTCTTGGTAAGCAACCAGCCAAACTTGAGTATTATCTTCTACTTCAATCAGAGCCTCTGGAAAAATATATGACACTTCAGCATAGACTGCTGAATCTGCTCCGGGATTGCTATTTCGGTCATAGGCAGTCTTGGTGTTGACTTTTTGGTATTGGATAAATCCCATCACTGCAGCAACTGCTAGAAAAATAAAAGTAATTACCAGTAGGGCGATGGTACCCTGGTTACGTCTTTCCTTGAGCATAGCTCAACTTCCAAAATATAGTACAAAAAAATAATTTGATTAGCAAACTATCTTTTTTGTATAGTATAGCATAAATGCTTGACAAATGGCAAGAATGTGTTAAAATATGAATGAATATATAGATTGATTCATTCATAAAAGAGGCATGGAAATGGATAAAAAAAATGAGCTCTTGGCTGCGGCTAGAGAAGTATTTGCAGAAAAAGGCTATAAGGCAGCTGGAATTTCTGATATTGCTAAGAGAAGCCATATGGCTGTCGGATCATTTTACAAGTATTATGAGTCCAAGGAAGCTATCTTCTTGGAGGTTTATGTAGCTGAAAATAGCCATATACGTGAGGGAATCATGCAACGCGTAGACTGGCAGGGCGAGCCCGAGGCAATCGTTGAGCAGCTTTTTGCAGTCACTTTTGAGTTGATTTCACCCAATAAAATTCTGGCTGAGTGGAACAAGCCAGGCATTTCTCAGATTCTGCACGATTACTATAATCAGGATGCCGGACGAGCATCCAATGCCTTTCATCAGTTTCTGATTCAGACCTTCAGCCAGCGCTTGCAGGAAGAGGGCTTTTCGAAGGAGAAAATAGCTGAGATCATGAAGGTTTATGACTTGATTTATTACATAGACATGCATGTCACAGAGCAGGAATTTTCAGGCTACTTCGATAGTCTTGAGACTTTAGTGAAATATTTTGTTAAGGGGATTTTTTCCAAATAGAGGAAATTCCTTTACTTAGAAGCAAGCATGAATGAATTTTTAAAATCATTCATTCATAAACAAAAGGAGGTGATGTCTTATGTAGTGCGAATAGGAATTGGAAGGTATTCAAGAAATGTGATTGGATAAGTATAAAGTGAATTATTTTTTAAAAAGTTTTGAATGAATATTAGAAATCGTTCATTCAAAAACGGAAAGTGAGGAAATGAATGAATAAGCAAGGAGGATTTGCTATGAGCGGATTGGCTATTTTGGGTATCTGTCTGGTGCTGATTGGTCTTTTGACCATTGGTTACGGCGGTGCGACAGTTGGTTTTAGTTTAAGTGTGGATTTTCAGTCATTTTTAGTCGGAGGTCTCATCGTTGTCCTGATCGGAGCAGCTTTGATTCCGGGCTTGCCGGCAGTTGTTAAGCTGACGGCACTGGCTTTGACAACTTTGTCATTGCTGATGTACATTCACATGATGCCAGATTTAGAGTTCATGCTTATGCTCATCTCAGATGTCGTGGTTTTAGGCTTTGCGGCTTGGTTTGCTATCCTTTTTTTAAGAAAGTAGGTGATGAAGATGATTGTAGTTTATGATTCAAATACTGGTATTGGTAAACGATTTGCAGAATCACTGGGCTATCCGACCCAGACTATCAAGGAGAAACTGGAAGAGCCCTGTATTCTCATTACTCGAAATGCTGGTGCTGGGAAAATTCCCTGGTCTACCAAACGCTTTATCAAGAAACATCCTGGGCTGATTAAAGGTTTTGTTAATAATGGTGACTCTGTTAAACACGGCCGGACCTTCTGCGGGGCGACTGCCTTGATTATCGAAAAATATGGGCTCCAGCATATCTGCGATATTGACCGAGGCGGTAGTCCAGAAGATGTCGAGACTGTGCAGGAATTTTTGGCGGAGTGCTAGTCTCATCAAGTTTCGTAAAATGGAGGACTCGTATGTCTAGATTCAAGAAAATTGGGAGCTTGTTTCTGGCTCTGATTTCTGTCTTTATCCTAACGGCCTGCGGGCATGTACAGAAAGAGCCCGACACTTTAGATAAGACGGAAAGAAATTCTTCTAAACAAGAAGAAGCAGATCAGAATCAGGTAGACGCAACTTCCAGTGCGTCACAGAAAGATTGACTTTTTTGTCAAAATAGAAGAGCTTAATTTGTTCAATGATTTTTAGGTCATCTGTTGACCTGTTTTGCGTATCAATAGAGGATGGAACAAAAGTCCTAGCCTCTCAATTGTCTTTGGATTGTCGAGCAAGACGCAGTGGTTGAGTGGGC
>NZ_JVIQ01000035.1:0-201 GCF_001072745.1 Streptococcus sp. 400_SSPC
GTCCACTGGACATGGGTTGCTTTTCCATTTCTAGGCAACCGTTAAAAAGATCCCCCGGATCTTCCTCGCTTCCGAATTTCTCGGCTCGGGTTAAAAATGTCCACAGGACATGGGTTGCTTTTCCATTTCTAGGCAACCGTTAAAAATGTCCACTGGACATGGGTTGCTTTTCCATTTCTAGGCAACCGTTAAAAAGATCCC
>NZ_JVIQ01000036.1:0-815 GCF_001072745.1 Streptococcus sp. 400_SSPC
TATATTAGTATATCACGTCCATATGTCCTTGTCAATATCTTTTTTCTATTTTTTTAAATTTTTATTTTTATGAGAAAGGATGCTTTCTTACATCCTTTTTCATAAATGTTGATCCTTGAAGTCTTTCAAGTATTCTTTTAGCCTTCTCCGCATCTTTGCTCTTCCTGAAAAACGTTGATTCATCAGAAGTTTATCATAATCTTCTTTTTCTTGATCGGTTAGATTTTTTCGGAATTCTTTTAGGGCTCCTCTTAACAGGACTAGTTCATCTAAAAAGAGTTCTTTTGATCGAAGTCGATGGCTGATTTCTCCAATTTCTGTATAAGGGACCTTATTTAACTTCCTTTTATCACTTTCTTGTTTTCTAACTTTATCTTTTATATGGTTACGAAACTTTGTTTTGAAGTAGGTTAATAGAATTTCTTCATTTTCTTCTACTTCCGGATTACTTATTTGTAGCTCATATAAGACCAGTCTACCTTCTTGTTCCCAATCTGCGTGATCCCAAAGATGAATATAAAATTCCTTTTCACATTTCCATACTATCCATTTTACTTTCTCATATGATTTTTTAAAGTTCATTGGACCTCCTTTCTAACTTGTCTTTATTTTAAAGGAGGTTTGGATTTATTTGTGCTTATTTTCTATTTGGAATCTTTTCTTATTCTAATTGGTCATTATTTTGATAAAAATGTCAGAATAATGGTTTTATCAAACAAAAAAAGTTGCTACCAATGTAACAACTTTTTGCGATAGTCCGTACGGGATTCGAACCCGTGTTACCGCCGTGAAAAGGCGGTGTCTTAACCCCTTGA
>NZ_JVIQ01000037.1:0-20561 GCF_001072745.1 Streptococcus sp. 400_SSPC
GGATTCGAACCCGTGTTACCGCCGTGAAAAGGCGGTGTCTTAACCCCTTGACCAACGGACCATGTCATTAACAGAACATATCCCATTATACCATCGATTCAAAAATTGTCAAGCCTTTTTCTGTATTTTATTTAATAATTCTTCGACCCTTTTCACCTGTGTACGAGAAACAGGGCAAGTTGTCTCCTCTTCTAACATCAAAAGTCTCTTGCGACGATCAAAATTGACAATCATTCTTTGATTGACTAGATAAGACTGATTAGGACTGAAGAAATGGTTGTCCACATCTTTTTCAAGTATATCCTTGATAGTCCCTAAAAATTCCTTTTGAAAATTCTTTCCAACAAGTCGCAATTTGTGGGAAACTCCAGTTGTTTCAATGTACAATATATCTCGATATGGAACTCGAATTTCCATATTTTTGAAACTATACTCAAAGAAATCAATGATATTTTTATTTTCAATCACATTCTTCTTCAAGTAGAGAATGCATTCTCGAATTTTTTCCTTAAATAAGTTTTCATTCAAGGTTTTTTCAATAAATTCGAGAGCTGATACCTTGTAACGATAGGTAATGGTTGCAAATTCCGATTTCGTAGTGATAAAGGCAATAATGGCAAAAGGATTGACCTCACGAATCATTTGAGCTGCCTTGATACCAGCTTTTTCATCCCCTTTGATATCAATGTCCAGGAAGAAAAGCTGATGAAAATCACCATTGGTTAGATATTCCTTTAGTTCAGCTATTTTACTGGTGGAAACAATATTTAATCGTAGGCCTTCCTCCTCAGCGATAGCTTTTACATGTTTCTCTACTCGAACTTGTTGAGAAATTTCGTCCTCTAGCAATACAATATTCATCTATCTTCCTTTCTCTCCAATAACTAAGCTCTGCGTAAATCTTCCATTGATCAACTCTGTCTCTAGAAAAATAGCAGCATATTCTCCAATAAGATCTTTTACAATCGCAAGCCCCATTCCTCTACGATCCCCTTTAGTTGAAAATCCCTTTTCATAGAGTTTATTCCAATTAATCGGCTCATCAGAAATAGAGTTCTTTATGATCAGATGCACTCCATTCGGCATATTAAAAACAGCTATTTGAACTTCTTTTTCTTGACTCATTTTAGCAGCTTCAATAGCATTATTGACTAAAATTCCAACAGTTCGTACGAGATCCAACAATCTCATTGGAACCTTTTCAATAATATCTTCTGTTTCAAAGGTTAGTTTGACACCCATTTCCTCCGCATAGATCCATCCCCTACTTAGGATACTTCTCAAAGCAGAATCTCGAATATTACCTAGGTCAAATCCTGTATATTCTTCTTTTTGGAGTTGGCCATAGCATTCCTCAAGAACATCTCTTTGAATTCGTTTAATATCCTCAATATTTTCTTCCTCAATCGCTAAATTTAAGGAAGTGATAATATTTCCAAAATCATGACGAAAACCTTTTAATTCTAAATAGAGGCCTTGAATTTTATTCATATACTGTTCCATTTGGCGCTGTTCAAACCTCTTTTGCTTCAACTCCATTTTCTTTTCATAACGATCTCGAACCGTCTTCATTTGAACCATGGTTCCGATAAACATCAAGAAACAAATCGTTGCTACCATGCTACCAAAACTATTGAAATGAGCAATATCACTTATCCAATGAGAAGCATTCAATACTAAGGTTAAAATAAGATAACTAACGATCAATTGTTGGACAAATTTCTTAAAAACCCGCTCTTTAAAATAGAGAAGATTCACTTCGAGAATAGAAATAATTCTCGTAATGATAGCAATCGATAAAATTGAAATAAGAGTAACAAAAAATATAGAATAATAAGTTGCTATGTAGTCTCCAGTTATAGACGATAAAATTACTGATAAAAAAGTATCTGTTGTTTCAAAAGCTAGATAAATAAACAGAGAATATAAAATGGCAAAATAATGATCATATCTACAAAAGAATCTATAGTATGAGTAGAAAAATATAGGATAAGCTAAAATAAAGAAAGCATATAATAAATCTAAGTCAAAATATCCTAAAATAAAAGATATCACATGAAGTAAAGTAGAAATAATTAAAATTAAATAGAATTTTGAATGCTTATGTTTTAACTGTCTATCAATTAATGGATAAGATAAAATCAAGGGTAATCCAATGAGAATAAAATACACATAATTCATCGACATTATTTTTTACCTTTTTTAAACAAATCTCTAATTAAAATTTTTGTATGTTTATCCCCTCCACAGATTTGCTGCAATTCTTTTTCTGTAAGAAGTTTAAAGTCCTTAGAAATTGTTGATGGATTGTTTTTCATAAAAAAATCTCCTTATAATTTATTTGATCATTAAATTATTAAATTTAATATACATAAATTTTAGTAAAAAATCAAAGACTTTTTTAACATTTCCGCTATTTGGTTCATTTTTACAGCTATTTGGAACGAAAAATCTAGTTTTTGCAATTTTTTTATCCCATCTGTTTAGAAAAATTCTAGTTTTTTTTAAACTAAGTAACAAAAAAACGTGATTTGTATAAAAATCACGTTTTTATTTTGATCCCAGCAGGATTCGAACCTGCGACCGTTCGCTTAGAAGGCGAATGCTCTATCCAGCTGAGCTATGAGACCAGATGTCTTTTTATTCTATCAGAAAATAGGAGGAGCGTCAAGATTCATTTATGGTAAGGACTTCCTTGTTGAATCATAAATGCCCGGTAGATTTGTTCGATTAAAACAAGCTTCATCAATTGATGGGGAAGGGTTAACTTTCCAAAACTCATAAGTAAATTCGCTCGTTTTTTAACTGCTGGGGACAAACCTAGACTTCCTCCAATCACGAAGGTAATTTCAGAATACCCTCGTACAGTCACCTCTTCTATGGTTTGACTAAACTTCTCAGATGGAAATTGTTGCCCTTCAATCGCTAAGGCAATCACATACTCACGATCTCCAATTTTAGCTAATATGCGATTTCCTTCTTTTTCTAGGATTTGCTGATTTTCTAAATCACTAGCCCGATCAGGAGTTTTTTCATCCGGTAATTCTATCATTTCTAGCTTCGTAAACCGCCCCAAGCGTTTCGTATACTCGGCGATTCCATCTTTTAAATACTTTTCTTTTAATTTTCCAACTGTTACAATCTTAATTTTCATATTCATATTCTAACACAAATGAACTTATACACAAGTCTTCAACAAATAGACCAGCATCTATCTTTCAAAAAATGGCTCTATATTCACGTTTTTCACACTTATACACAGTTTTCCACAACTTGTGGAAAAAATTTCCATTTTAAGTTATAATTAAGAAACTAGGTCTATACTTTTCCATAATTGGAACAATAGGAGAAAACTATGAAACAACCATCAAATTTTCTAAAAAAAATTTTGCAACTTTTACTTGTTCTTGTCATTGGGTTTACTGGAGGAATCTTAGGGACCTTGACCTCTTTCCAGTTTACCAAGGGGAATTCTACAAATCCTAGCCAAGAAATAAAATCTACCAAAGTTAATCGTGCTTATAAGAATACAACATCAACTAGTGAAGCTGTTGATAAGGTTAAAAATGCTGTTGTTTCTGTTATTACCTATGCTGAAACCTCTGAAAAAGGCTTCATCAATGGAGAAATAGATTCTGATCCAGAAGTAGCTAGTGAAGGTTCAGGTGTTATCTATAAAAAAGACGGTAAAGATGCTTATTTAGTAACAAATGCTCACGTATTAATGGGAGCAACAAAAGCCGATATTCTCTTTGCAGATGGAAATAAAGTTTCTGGAGAAGTTGTTGGTTCTGATACTTTCTCAGATATTGCGGTTGTTAAAATCAGTTCAGATAATGTTACGACCGTGGCTGAATTTGGGGATTCATCTAAGTTGACTGTTGGAGAGACCGCAATCGCTATTGGTAGTCCTTTAGGAACAAAATTTGCCAATTCCGTTACCCAAGGGATTGTCTCTAGTCTCGGACGTACTGTGAAGCTCAAATCAGAAGACGGCCAAAATGTATCTACAAAAGCGTTACAAACGGACGCTGCAATCAACCCAGGGAATTCTGGTGGTCCTCTTATCAATATTCAGGGACAAGTCATCGGAATCACCTCAAGTAAAATCTCTTCAAATGGCCAAACTGCGGTTGAGGGAATGGGATTTGCAATTCCTGTAAATGATGTACAAAATATTATTGAACATTTAGAAAAAGATGGTAAAGTCATTCGTCCAGCTCTTGGAATTACCATGATGGACCTGGCTAACCTATCCTCTTCTGATCTTAGCCAATTAGACATTCCAAGCAAACTCAAAGGTGGGGTTCTTGTCCGCTCAGTTGAAAATGATATGCCGGCATCCAAATATTTGCGTCGATTAGATATCATTACAAAAATCGATGACACAACCATTGAATCAACTGCAGATTTACAATCTGCCCTCTATTCTCATCAAATTGGTGATAAAATTAAAGTCATTTTCTATAGAGATGGTAAGCAAAAAACAGCTACCATTGAGCTGACAAAATCTACAGAAAATCTTGGAAATTAAGTAAATTTACAACAGTGTCAACACACCTTTACGAAATTGTAAAGGTGTGTTATGCTATATACATCATGGAAAAAATTGATATTATTGACGTAAAGCAAATACGAACCAATCCTTTTCAACCTCGTCAAACCTTTGTACAAGAAAAATTAGAAGAACTCGCAGCTTCAATCAAAGAAAATGGATTAATCCAGCCCATTATTGTTCGAAAATCTCCTATTGTTGGTTATGAACTACTTGCTGGAGAAAGACGCTACCGAGCAGCTCAAATGGCTGGTTTCAAAGAAATCCCTGCGATTATAAGAGACTTATCAGATGATGACATGATCAAACAAGCCATTATCGAAAATTTACAAAGGGAAGATTTGAATCCAATTGAAGAGGCTGAATCCTACCAACATCTTATTGATAAAGGGGCTACCCATGAAGAAATTGCACAATTTATGGGAAAATCTCGTCCTTACATCAGCAATATGGTCCGTTTACTTCATCTCTCACCAATTGTCAAAGAAGCCATCAAAAATGATCAAATTTCACAAGGACATGCCCGCATTTTAGTTCCTTTAAAAGAAGATCTACAAATCTATTGGTTGGAACGAACTCTGAAAGAAGGGCTAAGCGTTCGTAGTTTGGAAGAAAAGGTTGGTCAAAAAAAGAAAAGGCCAAGTAAAAAAGAGAAAGAACTCTTTTTAGCACAGGAAGAAAACAGATTAAAAAAGATGCTGGGAACCGAAGTAGAAATCCGTCTGACAAAACAAGAAAAAGGTAGTATTCATATTTCATTTAACAACCTTGATGAATACCAACGAATTATTAACAGTCTCAAATGAGGCTGTTATTTTTTATAACACAATTAACAGATTTATCCACTTCTTTAAAACTCCTCCTTACTTGATACTTCTACTTTCTTCTCTTTTACCCCCAACCTGTGGAAAACTTCTACACACATTGGGGATAACTATTCACATATTGTGGAAAAAACTCTTTTTTATTCCCTTAGAACAAGTTGTGGAAAACTCCCTCCTTTTATGATAAAATAAGAAAAACATAGCAAGTAAAAAATGAATAGGAGGGCGATAAGTGTCAAGAGAAGAAACATTCTGGAATCGTGTGATTGAATTAAGTAAAAAGACATTTAAAAAAGAAATCTTTGACTATTTTGTCCTTACTTCAAGACTCATCAAAGTCGATCAACAAGAAGCCGTTATTTATTTAGATGCAGAAGTAAAGAAATTATTCTGGGAAGAGAATATGACAAAGGTGATTCTGACTGCTGGTTTTGAAATTTATGCAGTAGAATTAACCATTTCCTATCAATTCAATCTTGAAGAAGAGGAAGAAGAAAAGGAGTTTATTCCCCTTTCAGAAACAACCAGAGACTATGCAGTTAGCCATGCTCCAATAGTAGATTTGCCTCCTATCCAAACAGGATTAAGAAAGAAATACACCTTTGATAATTTTGTAAGTGGAGACGGAAATCAATGGGCTTTGGCTGCCGCTTTAGCAGTTTCTGAAAACCTTGCTACCACTTATAATCCTTTATTTATCTATGGAGGACCCGGTTTAGGTAAAACGCATTTGCTCAACGCAATTGGGAATCAGATTATGGAAAACTACCCAAATGCTCGAGTAAAATACATCCCAGCAGAATCCTTTATCAATGAATTTTTAGAGCGTCTTCGCCTCAATGATATGGATACCTTTAAAAAAACCTATCGAAACTTGGATCTGCTCTTAATTGATGATATTCAATCGCTTGGAGGAAAAAAGGTTACAACTCAAGAAGAGTTCTTTAATACCTTTAATGCTCTTTATGGGGATAATAAGCAGATTGTCCTAACCAGCGATCGTAGTCCTGATCATTTAGATAGCTTAGAAGAACGTCTAGTCACGCGCTTTAAGTGGGGCTTGACGCAAAATATTACACCACCAGATTTTGAAACTCGAATCGCTATTTTGAGAAATAAAATCGAAGACCTGGACTTTACTTTCCCGGATGATACACTCGAATACCTAGCAGGTCAATTTGATTCTAACGTCCGAGACTTAGAGGGTGCGTTGAATGATATCTCTCTTGTGGCAAGAGTTAAAAAAATCAAAGATATTACAATTGATGTCGCAGCTGAAGCCATTCGAGCTCGTAAGAATGAAGCCTTACAAATTACGGTGATTCCTATTGAAAAGATTCAAACGGAAGTTGGAAAATTTTACAATGTCAGTGTCAATGAAATGAAAGGTTCTCGACGGGTTCAAAATATTGTCCTAGCTCGACAAGTAGCTATGTACCTCGCCCGCGAGATGACCGACAATAGTCTTCCTCGTATCGGTCGTGAATTTGGAGGAAAAGACCACACAACGGTCATGCATGCTTATGAAAAAATCAAAGGGATGATCGAAATTGATGACAATCTCAGACTTGAGATTCAAACCATCAAGAAAAAATTAAAGTAATCCCATGTGGACAATCCTAGAAAAACTTGCTTCTTTTTCCACATGTTGTGAACAAGGCACTTTTCAATTCCTGTCTGGCTTTAGAAGAGTTTTCCACATGTTCCACACACTCTACTATTACTATTAACTTACTAATACTAAAATAATAAAAGGAGATCTCATGATCAATTTTTCTATTAACAAGGCTTATTTCCTGCAAGCTTTAAATACGACAAAAAGAGCTATTAGTTCAAAAAATGCAATTCCAATCTTATCCACTATTAAGATTGATGTCACTTCTGAAGGGATTACTCTCATTGGATCAAATGGACAAATCTCAATCGAATACTTTATTTCTGTTAAAGATGAAAATGCAGGCCTTCTAGTAACGACACCAGGTGCTATTCTTTTAGAAGCAACTTTCTTTATCAATGTTGTGTCCAGTCTACCAGATGTCGTTTTAGATGTGAAAGAAATCGAACAAAAACAAATTGTATTAGTTAGTGGAAAATCAGAAATTACCCTTAAAGGAAAAGATGCAGAACAATATCCTCGTATTCAAGAAATTTCAGCCAGCAACCCTCTAACGCTCCCAATTCAAACCTTAAAGAAAATCATTTCTGAGACAGCTTTTGCAGCAAGTACTCAGGAAAGTCGTCCGATTTTGACAGGAGTTCATTTTGTTCTTTCTGATCACAAGGAATTAAAAACGGTGGCAACGGATTCTCATCGAATGAGTCAAAAAAATATTACCCTTGAAAAAAATGGGGATAACTTTGATGTTGTGATTCCAAGCCGTTCTTTACGCGAATTAACGTCTGTCTTTTCAGATGAGATTGAACAGGTTGAAGTCTTCTTTGCCAATAACCAGATTTTATTTAGAAGTGACAATATCAGTTTCTATACACGTCTGTTGGAAGGAAACTATCCAGATACGGATCGCTTGATTCCAACAGAGTTTAGTTCGGAAGTAACCTTTAAAGTTGCTCATCTTCGCCAAGCCATGGAACGGGCCCGCCTGTTGTCTAATGCTACTCAAAACGGTACTGTTAAATTAGAAATCGCTAGTGGAGTTGTTTCTGCCCACGTCAATTCTCCTGAAGTAGGGCGCGTGAATGAAGAAATTGATACAGAAGCAGTTTCGGGAGATGATTTAAACATCAGCTTTAATCCAACTTATTTAATCGACGCTTTGAAAGCCATTGAAAGTGAAAAAGTCGTCATTCGCTTTATCTCTGCAGTTCGTCCCTTTACATTGGTACCAGCAGAGGAATCTGAACGCTTCATTCAATTAATTACACCAGTTCGGACCAATTAAGGGCCAAAAGCTAGCATTGAACAGGCTAGCTTTTCGTCTTCTATGTTGATGAAAGGAAAATCCATGTATCAGGTCGGTGATTTTGTAGAAATGAAAAAACCCCATGCTTGTATCATCAAAGCAACAGGGAAAAAAGCCAATCGTTGGGAAATTCGGCGAGTAGGGGCAGATATCAAAATTCGTTGTAGCAATTGTGATCATATGGTCATGATGAGCCGTCATGATTTCGATCAAAAAATGAAAAAAGTATTGTAAAAGGTTCAGTCATCTAAGTGACTGAACCTTTTGTATTATTTTAATTCTTCAAATTTTCCATCTTTTACTTCTTTGAAGCCATTAGATTTAAAGGTTTTAAGTGTTGTCTTGTAGCCAATGTAATCAACATTTTGATTTTCTTGTGTAGCAATTAACTGATTTTCTTGTAATTCTTTTAAATCTGCCTTGGTATAATCGATCTTTGTTTTCTCAACAACATAGTCATCCTTGTATTCTGCAGAGTGTGAGAATCCTTTGACATCTTTGAATTTTTTATCGTATTCATCAATAACTTTTTTTAATTGTTCTTTTGACAGACCTGTTCCTTCGTAGTAAATAACACTTGTAGAATCTGTACTTAGAATTTTATCCCCCTGATATTCAACAATCAAACGAATATCAGTTTTCTTATCTTGGTTAATTAATTGAAGGTACCCTTTTTTTGTACTTTGTCCACAAGCTCCCAGAAGAAATAGGGTAAAGACTGCTAAAAGAGGCAGAAGGATCGATTTAATTGATAGTTTTTTCATGACGAAAACTCCTTTATTATTGTTGGTTTGATTATACCATATTCTTACAGGATTGGACAGGTGACTTTTAGTTTTAAGAGAGAGCATTTTTTCATTATCTTGTGCTTTGAATTATGTTATAATAAAAGGGATTGAAATGTGAACGGAGAAGAAGATAAATGGCTTTAACAGCAGGTATCGTTGGTTTGCCAAACGTTGGTAAATCAACCCTATTCAACGCAATTACCAAAGCAGGAGCAGAGGCTGCAAACTATCCCTTTGCGACCATTGATCCAAACGTTGGAATGGTAGAAGTTCCAGATGAACGCCTCCAAAAATTAACGGAAATGATCACTCCTAAGAAGACAGTTCCGACAACCTTTGAATTTACAGATATAGCAGGGATTGTAAAAGGTGCTTCTAAAGGGGAAGGACTTGGTAATAAATTCTTGGCCAACATTCGTGAAGTGGATGCCATTGTCCATGTGGTACGTGCTTTTGATGATGAAAATGTCATGCGGGAGCAAGGTCGTGAAGATGCTTTTGTTGATCCACTAGCAGACATTGATACTATTAACCTAGAGTTGATTTTGGCTGACTTAGAATCTGTGAATAAACGCTATGCGCGTGTGGAAAAGATGGCTCGTACGCAAAAAGACAAGGATTCCGTTGCAGAATTTAACGTTCTTCAAAAGATTAAACCTGTTCTTGAGGATGGGAAGTCAGCTCGTACCATTGAATTCACAGACGAAGAACAAAAAGTTGTCAAAGGTCTCTTCCTCTTGACCACTAAACCAGTTCTGTATGTAGCGAATGTGGATGAGGATGTCGTTGGAGACCCAGATTCGATCGATTATGTGAAGCAAATTCGTGAATTCGCAGAAACAGAAAATGCAGAAGTAGTAGTGATTTCTGCGCGTGCGGAAGAAGAAATTTCTGAATTAGACGATGAAGATAAAAAAGAGTTTCTTGAAGCCATTGGTTTGACAGAATCAGGTGTGGATAAGTTGACGCGTGCAGCTTACCATTTACTTGGACTTGGAACTTACTTCACAGCTGGTGAAAAAGAAGTTCGCGCTTGGACTTTCAAACGTGGTATGAAAGCTCCTCAAGCAGCTGGAATTATCCACTCAGACTTTGAAAAAGGATTTATTCGTGCTGTAACCATGTCTTATGATGATTTGGTCAAATATGGATCTGAAAAGGCTGTAAAAGAAGCAGGACGCTTGCGAGAAGAAGGAAAAGAATATGTCGTTCAAGATGGCGACATCATGGAATTCCGCTTCAATGTATAAAGAAAATAAGTAAATAACCAAAAGGTTGGAAAAAAATTCCAGCCCTTTTGGCTTTTGAAAGGGAAAGTAAATGACAAAATTAATCGTCGGATTGGGAAATCCGGGAGATAAATATGTGGAAACCAAACACAATGTTGGCTTTATGTTAGTGGATCAGCTGGCGAAGTCTCTCAACCTCACTTTTTCACATGATAAGATTTTTCAAGCAGATGTGACCTCCACCTTTATAGATGGAGAAAAGGTATTTTTAGTCAAGCCAACCACTTTTATGAATGAGAGTGGCAAGGCCGTGCACGCGCTTTTGACCTATTATGGTTTAGAGGTGGAAGATTTGGTCGTTATTTATGACGACTTGGATATGGAAGTCGGCAAGATTCGCCTTCGGGCCAAAGGATCAGCTGGAGGCCATAACGGAATCAAGTCAATCATCAACCATATTGGAACTCAGACCTTTAATCGCATCAAGATTGGAATCGGGAGACCCAAGCATGGCATGTCAGTAGTCCACCATGTCTTAGGAAAATTCGATCAGGATGATTATGCCACTATCCTCCTTGCTATCGACAAATCAGAGGAAGCTCTTCGCTTTTATTTAAAAGAAGGGCAGTTTGAAAAAACAATGCAACAATACAATGGATAAATATAAGACACTGGTTGATCTATTTCAACAAAATAAAAATATCAGAAAATGGCAACAAGAGCAGCAAAAAAGAAGTCGCTCTCTTCTACTAGGACTGTCTTCGTCTACAAAAGCTATTACCATGGCGACAGTTGTCGAAGACGGACACAAGGTCTTGGTCTTGACCTCTTCCCAAAATGAAGCAGAACGGCTCGCCAGTGATTTATTGGGATTATTAGGCGAAGAAAAGGTCTATCTTTTCCTCGGAGATGACAATCCTTTGGCAGAGTTTGTCTTTGCTTCCCAGGAACGGGTCTTTTCTCGTCTGGAAGCTCTGGATTTTCTTTTAGCTCCAGAAAAAGAAGGAATCGTTATTGCCAATGTAAGTGGTAGTCGTTTGCTCTTACCTAATCCAAAGACTGTCAGCTCTATGATTCAGTCTTTCTCTGTTGGAGAAGAAAGAAATCTGACAGAATTGAAAGATACCCTACTGGCTATGGGCTATCAAAAGGTTTCACAGGTAAGCCAACAGGGAGAGTTTAGTCTTCGAGGGGATATTGTAGATCTTTTTGAAGCCAGTCAAGATTTCCCTTATCGCCTGGAATTTTTTGGAGATGAGATTGATGGCATTCGGACCTTTTCTTCAGAGACTCAACGTTCACTAGAAAATCTAGATGCGGTAATAGTTCATCCAGTTAGTGATATGTTACTAACTAAAGATGATTTTCTAAGAGGACAGAAGAATCTAGAAAATCTGATTCAAAAAAGTCCTCATCCAGAGTTCAAATCCTATTTGACTGAGATACTCACAGAAGCGCATCACCAGCGTCTCCATGCAGATAGTCGAAAATTTCTCTCTCTTTTTTATCAGCAAACCTATACTCTCTTTGATTACCTCCCCAAACATGCTCCTCTTTTTTTGGATGATTACCATAAAATCATGGATCAGGAGGCGCGGTTTGATGTAGAAGTTGCTAACCTTTTGACAGAGGACCTACAAAAGAGTCGCTCTTTCGCTGAAGCCCAGTATTTTGCGGACAATAGCGCACTCTTACGCACTTATAAACCAGCTTCTTATTTTTCAAATTTTCAAAAAGGCTTGGGAAATCTGCGATTTGATGCCCTCTATTCTTTTAACCAATACCCCATGCAGGAATTCTTCAGTCAGTTCTCTCTTTTAAAAGATGAAATTGACCGTTTCCGTAAACAAGACTACACAGTCATTCTTCAGGTGACGAGTAAACAAGGACTCCACCAGTTACAAGAGCACTTGAGAGATTATGGGATTGACCTGGATTATCTTGCACCTGATCAGCTTCATCCAGGGAAGAGCCAGTTGATCATCGGTGGGTTGGCGCGTGGCTTCCACTTTGTGGATGAGAAGATTGTCTTGATTACAGAGACAGAAATCTTCCAGAAAAAGGTTAAACGAAAGATCCGTCGGCAAACTATTTCTAACGCGGAGCGGTTAAAAAACTACAATGAGTTGGAAAAGGGAGACTACGTTGTTCACCAGGTTCATGGAATTGGTCAGTATTTGGGACTAGAAACCATCGAAATTTCTGGTGTCCACCGAGACTATGTCTCCATCCAATATCAAAATGGAGATCGGATTTCCATCCCTGTGGATCAAATCCAGATGCTGTCCAAGTATGTTGCGAGTGATGGCAAACCTCCTAAAATCAACAAACTCAATGATGGTCGCTTCCAAAAGGCCAAACAAAAGGTCCGTCAGGAAGTAGAGGATATTGCAGATGATCTGATTCAACTTTATGCAGAGCGAAGCCAATTGAAAGGCTTTGCCTTTACTCCAGACGATGAGAACCAAGAAGCTTTTGATCAGGCTTTTCCCTATGTTGAAACAGATGATCAGATTCGCTCTATCCAAGAAATCAAGAAGGATATGGAATCTTCAAGCCCTATGGATCGCCTCTTGGTCGGAGACGTGGGCTTTGGGAAGACAGAAGTTGCTATGCGAGCGGCCTTTAAAGCTATCAAAGACCATAAACAAGTGGCTGTCTTAGTTCCGACAACGGTCCTAGCTCAACAGCATTATGCCAATTTCAAAGAACGCTTCGAGGCCTTTCCAGTAGAAGTTGATGTCTTGAGTCGTTTCCGGAGTCGTGCTGAGCAAAAAGAAACTTTGGAAAAACTTAAAAAAGGCCAAGTCGATATTTTGATTGGAACCCACCGTCTCTTATCTAAAGATGTGGAATTTGCGGATCTTGGCCTCATCGTGATTGATGAGGAGCAACGGTTCGGTGTAAAACACAAGGAAACCCTCAAGGAGTTAAAGAAAAAGGTCGATGTCTTAACCTTAACGGCAACGCCCATTCCTCGGACCCTTCATATGTCTATGTTGGGGATTCGGGATTTGTCTGTTATTGAAACCCCGCCGACCAATCGTTATCCTGTTCAAACCTATGTCTTAGAAACCAATCCAACCATTATCCGAGATGCTATTCGTCGGGAGATGGATCGGGGAGGTCAGGTTTATTATCTCTACAACAAGGTAGATACCATTGAGCAAAAGGTTTCAGAGTTACAAGAATTGGTACCGGAAGCCTCTATTGGGTTTGTTCATGGACAGATGAGTGAAGTACGGTTGGAAAACACCTTGATGGACTTCATTGAAGGTGAGTATGATATTTTAGTCACAACCACCATTATTGAAACAGGAGTGGATATTCCCAATGCCAATACCCTCTTTATTGAAAATGCCGACCATATGGGCTTGTCTACCCTTTACCAATTGCGAGGCCGGGTCGGACGAAGCAATCGCATTGCCTATGCTTATTTGATGTACCGGCCGGACAAAACCTTGACAGAAGTTTCTGAAAAGCGTCTTGAAGCTATTAAAGGATTCACTGAATTGGGATCTGGTTTTAAGATTGCTATGCGAGATTTGTCTATTCGTGGTGCCGGGAATATTTTAGGGGCTTCTCAATCTGGTTTTATCGATTCCGTCGGATTTGAAATGTATTCACAGTTACTCGAAGCTGCTATTGAGAAGAAACAAGGAAAAGAGAAAAAACGCCAAAAAGGAAATGCGGAGCTCAATCTCCAAATTGATGCCTACATTCCAAGTGATTATATCTCCGATGAACGTCAAAAAATTGAAATTTACAAACGTATTCGAGAAATTCAAGTCCAAGAAGATTATGAACTGCTGCAAGATGAATTGATTGATCGTTTCGGAGAATATCCTGATGTGGTAGCCTATCTCCTAGAAATAGGGTTTATCAAATCTTATCTGGATCAGGTCTTTGTTAAAGTGGTTGATCGAAAAGATAATCAACTAACGGTGAAATTTGAGCCAATTACCAAGCAACTTTTCTTGACTCAAGATTATTTTGCTGCCTTATCAGTAACTAATTTAAAAGCTCGTATTGCAGAAAGCCAAGGATTGATTGAATTAATCTTTGATGTGCGAAATAAAAAAGACTTCGAAATTTTAGAAGGCTTGCGACAATTTGGGGAGAAATTACTGGCCATCAAGCAGGAAAAATTGGAAAATCAAGACTAGGAAGAAAGATTTTACTAGGCTCTTTCTAAAAAAATGGTACAATAATACATTAGAGGTGATACGATGAGATTAGATAAATATTTAAAAGTTTCCCGCATTATCAAAAGACGCCCTGTAGCTAAAGAAGTAGCCGATAAGGGGCGAATCAAAGTCAATGGGGTCCTAGCAAAAAGTTCAACCGACTTGAAGGTGAATGATGAAGTCGAAGTTCGCTTTGGAAATAAGCTATTGACAGTAAAAGTGTTGGAAATGTTAGATAGTACTAAAAAAGAAGATGCGTCTAAAATGTATGAAATCATTCGTGAAACAAGGATAGAAGAAGATGCCTAAAAATATTGTACAAATGAATAATCGGTATATTCAAGACGAACATCAGCGTCAGAAATACCAGAATGAGGAGCGAAAAAAACAGAACCGTTTTATGGGTTGGGTTCTCATTTTAATTATTTTATTGTTTATTCTCCCAACTTATAATCTGGCTCAGAGTTACCAGACGCTTCAAAAACGCAAACAACAATACGTTCAATTGCAAGAACAATATCAGCAAACCCTTGAGGAAAAAGAATATCAAAAGGATATCGTAGAGAAATTGAAAGATGATGAATATGCTGCAAAATATGCACGCGCAAAATATTCCTTCTCTAAAGATGGCGAATATATTTATACGATACCTAATTTATTACCGAAATAATGGAAAATATTGTAAAAACTGTTCAACAATTTCTAGAATATTCTGATACAAAATTAGAAGAGTTAGCTAAAAAAAATCAAGCCTTAAAATTGCAAGAAGAAACTCAGGAAAGGAGCAAGGATGAATAAGTTAGTTTATTGGATGATTTTTCCTACTTTCTTAGTCACCCAACCCTTATCTAATTCATCCCAAGTCCAAGTTCCATTGACTGCTGATTCTTCTTACGATAGTCAAATAGGGACTCAGGATCATTTCTTTGTCTCCATCCCATCCAACCCGAATGTTTATCAGCCAATCGTGACCTATTCGGATCCAGAATTGCGTCAAAAAGCTGGGGAAATCAAGCCTGATACTCCCTTTACTGTTGATCAATTATTTGTGAATGATCAAGGGAAATCTGTTTTTAAATTATCGAATAAACAGTATGTAGTAGCTGATCAAGATCAAATTTACGAAGATGCGATTTTGGAATTAACAGAAGAAAAAAAGACCATGTGGCTGACGTCCTCTTTTACAGTTTATGATCAACCCTTGGTAAATGGCGCAAAAAGCAATAAAACAAGTCTGACTCCTTATAGTAAGGTTGAAATCACCAAGACTGCCAAAACTTTAAAAGGGACCTACCTAGAAATTTCTGGCCAGGGGTGGATTTCAAAAGATGAACTTTCTGCTACAGATAATCGGATGGAAAAAGTCCAAGCGATTCTGAATCAGAAGTACAACAAAGACGGAATTGCAGTTTACGTGAAGCAGGTGGATACTGGAAAGACTGCTGGGATACGTGAAGACCAGGAAATGTATTCTGCTAGTATAGCCAAGCTCTTGTATTTGTACTATACTCAAAAAGAGGTAAACGAGAGCCATGTAGATTTGCAGACTTCCTTAAAATATACAAAAGAAGTCAATGACTATCCTGGAGCTTATGAACCGGAAGGCAGTGGAAGTATTTCAAAAATACCGGATGATAAGGAATATACCGTTGCTGATTTGATTAACCGGGTGGCCAAAGAATCCGATAATGTTGCGCAAAACATTTTAGGCTATTATGTAACGCACCAATCAGACAAAGAATTTCAAAAGGTGACCAATAAGATTGCAGGAAAAACGTGGAATGTAGAAACTAGAATGGCATCTCCAAAAATGGCGGGAAATGTCATGGAAGCTATCTACCAACAAAATGGTGGAATCATTGATGCTCTGTCAGAGACTCGCTTTGATGATCAACGAATTTCAAAAGATATCCCAGTCAAGGTTGCTCATAAGATTGGAGATGCATATGATTTCCGTCATGATGTCGCCATTGTTTATACAGATTCACCATTTATTTTAGCTATTTTTACGGATCACTCTGATTACGAGACTATCTCAGCAATTGCCAAAGATATTTATGAGGTCTTACAGTAATGAAAGAAAAATTTCTTCAGTTCTGTCAAAAGGAGGGGCTTTTTGAATCTCATCAAAAAGTCCTTTTGGCTTTATCAGGAGGGGTGGACTCCATGACTTTACTGGATTGGCTCTACCATTATCGGCACCAATTAGGAATTGACCTCGTTCTTGCTCATGTCAATCATCACCAACGCATTGAAGCTGACCAAGAAGAAAGAGGAATTCAAGCAATTGCTGAAGCAAAACATCTACCGCTGAAGGTTGCCCATTTCTCTGGTCCTTTTTCGGAAAGCCGAGCTAGACAATTCCGCTATAAGTTCTTTAAAAAAGTTATGAAAGAAGAAGCTTGTAGTGCTCTCGTCACCGCTCATCATATGGATGATCAGGCAGAAACGATTTTGATGCGTCTGATTCGTGGAAGTCGTCCGCGACATTTAAGAGGCATTCCTTTAAAACAACCATTTGGACAGGGTGTGTTGATCCGTCCCCTCTTACATTTCAAAAAAAAAGATTTTCCAGAAATTTTTCATTTCGAGGATAAGAGCAACTGGTCCTTGGACTATTTCCGTAATCGTGTCCGTCATCGTTATCTCCCACTCTTAGAAAAAGAAAATCCCCAAGTGACGAATGCTTTGGTTAACTTAGGAGAGGATCTCAGTCATTGGCACCAGGCTTTAAAAGAGTTGACCAAAGATTTGAATCCACAAGATGTGACACAGTTTCAAAAGCAATCACCAGCTGTCCAGATTTATTTGCTGGAAGAGTATCTAGCTAGTTTTCCAGATTTGCAATTGAGTCGGGTACAATTTGAACAATTACATAGAATAGTAGTGACCAAGTCCAATACGCAACAAGTTCTCAAGAATGGTTATGAACTTTACAAAGACTATCACTATTTTGAAATTCGGAAAATCAGTCGTAGGACGGATGACCGAATGTCAGAAGATTTGTTACAATTTGGAACCATAAAGACAGTAGGTGCTTATCGCTTTTTATTTGGAGCGGAACCAAGCGATTCATATATGGAGGCTATCCCACTTCCCAGCAACCATCCAGTTTCTCTTCGACCCCGTAAAAGGGGAGATCGTATTCTGATAAACGGTCACCATAAAAAAGTTAGCAGATTATTAATTAACCAAAAAATTCCCTTAGATCAACGAAACAATCTGGTGGTTTTAGAACAAGATAAACAAATACTCGCTATTCCTGAAATTGCGATCAGTGATTTGAGTAAGGAATTAAAAAATGGTATAATGAAGGATACAATTTACATCCAGAAAATAGATAGGTAAAAAAGATGTTAGAACAAGATATCAAAAAGATACTCATTTCCCACGATGAAATCGTGACTGCAGCACGTGAACTTGGTCAAAAACTGACAGAAGATTACCAAGGGAAAAATCCGATTTTAGTAGGAATTTTAAAAGGGTCAGTCCCATTTATGGCGGAATTGATCAAACATATTGATACGCATATTGAGTTGGATTTTATGCTGGTGTCTAGTTATCATGGTGGAACATCAAGCTCAGGCGTGATTAATATCATCAAAGATATGGACCAAGACATTAAGGGTCGAGATATTCTCTTTGTTGAAGATATCATTGATACTGGTAAAACTCTTAAGAGTTTGAAAGAATTGTTTGAAGGACGTCAACCAGCATCTGTTAAAATTGCTACCTTGTTGGATAAACCTGAAGGACGCTTGGTTGAGATTGAAGCAGATTACACTTGCTTTACCATTCCAAACGAATTTGTTGTGGGGTATGGTTTAGACTATGATGAAAACTATCGAAACCTTCCTTATATCGGAGTGTTGAAAGAAGAAGTGTATTCAAAATAGAGGAAACTAGATGAAAAATAACAAAAACAATGGTTTTGTCCGAAATCCTTTTCTGTACTTATTGATTATTGTAGCTGCTGTTACAGGTTTTCAGTATTTCTTTGCTGGAAATAGTATCGGACAAAGTCAGCAGATCAATTATACAGAATTGGTAAAAGAGCTTAAATCAGACAACGTCAAGGAAATTAATTACCAGCCAAACGGTAGTGTCATTGAAATTTCCGGTACCTATAACAAAGCAAAAAACAGCAAGGATGATACAGGGGTTCAATTTTTCACTCCAAGTCCAAGTAAGGTGACTCGCTTCACGAGTGTGATTTTACCGTCTGATTTGACAGTTCAAGAATTACAAAACTTAGCATCCGAACATAAGGCTGACATCACTATTAAACGGGAAAGTTCAAGTGGCATGTGGATTACCATTCTGACTTCAATCGTTCCCTTTGTGATTGTCATGTTCTTCTTCTTCTCCATGATGAATCAAGGCGGTGGCGGTGGCGCCCGCGGTGCTATGAACTTTGGTCGTAACAAAGCGCGTGCTACCAATAAAGAAGATATCAAGGTTCGTTTTTCAGATGTAGCAGGGGCTGAAGAAGAAAAACAAGAACTCGTTGAAGTGGTTGAATTCTTAAAAGATCCAAAACGCTTTACAAAATTGGGTGCCCGTATCCCAGCTGGTGTTCTCTTAGAAGGACCTCCAGGAACTGGTAAGACCCTTCTAGCAAAAGCAGTAGCAGGTGAAGCCGGCGTACCATTCTTCAGTATTTCAGGTTCTGACTTCGTTGAAATGTTTGTCGGTGTCGGGGCAAGCCGGGTTCGTTCTCTATTTGAAGATGCCAAAAAAGCAGCACCAGCCATTATCTTTATCGATGAGATCGATGCTGTTGGACGTCAACGGGGAGTTGGCCTTGGTGGGGGGAATGATGAACGCGAACAAACCCTCAACCAGCTCTTGATTGAGATGGATGGTTTTGAAGGAAATGAAGGTATCATCGTGATTGCAGCCACCAACCGTTCAGATGTTTTGGACCCAGCCCTCCTTCGTCCAGGTCGTTTTGACCGGAAGGTTTTAGTTGGCCGTCCAGATGTAAAAGGACGTGAAGCTATCTTGCGTGTCCATGCTAAAAACAAACCATTAGCCAAAGATGTCGACTTGAAACTAGTTGCCCAACAAACACCAGGATTTGTTGGAGCGGATCTTGAAAATGTCTTAAACGAAGCAGCTCTGGTAGCGGCTCGTCGTAATAAGAAGGTCATCGATGCATCTGATATTGATGAAGCGGAAGATCGTGTGATTGCTGGTCCTTCTAAGAAAGACCGAACAGTTTCTCAAAAGGAACGCGAATTGGTTGCTTACCATGAGGCAGGGCATACCATTGTTGGTTTAGTCTTATCTAATGCTCGTGTTGTTCACAAGGTGACCATCGTTCCACGTGGACGTGCTGGTGGTTATATGATTGCTCTTCCAAAAGAAGACCAAATGCTTCTTTCTAAAGAAGATATGAAAGAACAATTGGCTGGATTGATGGGAGGACGTGTTGCAGAAGAAATCATCTTCAACGTCCAAACAACAGGGGCTTCCAATGACTTTGAACAAGCGACCCAAATGGCGCGTGCTATGGTAACAGAATATGGAATGAGTGAAAAACTTGGTCCAGTTCAATACGAAGGCAACCATGCTATGTTTGGAGCTCAAACGACTCAAAAATTCATTTCAGAGCAAACTGCATATGAAATTGATGAAGAAGTAAGAAGTCTATTGAATGAAGCTCGCAATAAAGCAGCTGAAATCATCCAGAACAATCGTGAGACCCACAAATTGATTGCAGAAGCCTTGTTGAAATACGAAACCTTGGACAGTGTTCAAATTAAGTCATTGTATGAAACAGGTAAAATGCCAGAAGATACTGATTTAGAATTAGAAAAAGAATCTAAACCATTATCTTATGAAGAAATTAAATCTAAAATGGAAGAAAATAAGTAATACACTTTATAGTCTTCTAAAGCTTTTAGAAGGAGCCGAAATTTTCGGCTCCTTTTTTTTCAAAAAAGTATTGACAGATGAAAAAGAACTGATATAATAGAATACGTTGTAAAAATGGTCCGTTGGTCAAGGGGTTAAGACACCGCCTTTTCACGGCGGTAACACGGGTTCGAATCC